>NZ_JBIAXT010000013.1:0-201343 GCF_042896945.1 Streptomyces sp. NPDC001222 | reverse complement strand
GCCCGGTTACATTCCGAACCCGGAAGCTAAGCCTCACAGCGCCGATGGTACTGCAGGGGGGACCCTGTGGGAGAGTAGGACGCCGCCGAACAATTTTTGTGAAAGCCCCCCTGCCATTCGGCACGGGGGCTTTCTGCGTTCAGGAATGATGTGCCGACCCCTCCGCATCGCGTCGCGAACGGGGCGGGTAAGGTCGGGGGGCATCGTTGGCTCGTTTCCGCAGGAGGCCCCCGGGTGGAGGTCCAGGAGACCCGTGTCCAGACGGACCGGGTCCTCACCATCCCGAACATCCTCAGTATGGCGCGTCTCGTCGGCGTGCCCATCTTCCTGTGGTTGATCCTCAGGCCCGAGTTCGGCGGGCCCAAGAGCGACGGCTGGGCGCTGCTCATCCTCGTCCTGAGCGGGGTCAGCGACTACCTGGACGGCAAGCTCGCCCGGCGCTGGAACCAGATCAGCAGCCTCGGCCGGCTTCTGGACCCCGCGGCGGACCGGCTCTACATCGCGTCGACGCTGGTCGGCCTGACCTGGCGCGGCATCCTGCCCCTGTGGCTGACCGGGGTGCTGGTGGCGCGCGAGCTGGTCCTTCTGGTGATGGTGGGCATCCTCAGGCGGCACGGGTATCCGCCGCCCCAGGTGAACTTCCTGGGGAAGGCCGCTACCTTCAACTTGATGTACGCCTTCCCACTGCTGCTTCTCAGTGACGGGCATGGTTGGATCGCGTCACTCGCTGCAATTTTCGGATGGGCGTTCGCCGGGTGGGGTACAACCCTGTATTGGTGGGCAGGAGTTCTCTACGTGGTCCAGGTCCGCCGCCTTGTCCGAGCGGATGCCAAGGCCGATTGAGCTCGCCGATTGGCGGCCCCCGTGTATGGAAGGCCCGCGCCGGGAACTGCGGGACAATCCAGACGGGTGAAGTCGGCTGGACCGTCGTCTCTTCGAGGAGGACGCTTCCGACATGAAGGCCGTCGTAATGGCCGGAGGCGAGGGCACCCGCCTTCGCCCCATGACCTCAAGCATGCCCAAGCCGCTCCTGCCGGTGGTCAACCGCCCGATCATGGAGCATGTGCTGCGGCTGCTCAAAAGGCATGGGCTCAACGAAACCGTGGTCACGGTTCAATTCCTGGCCTCATTGGTCAAGAACTACTTCGGTGACGGCGAGGAGCTCGGGATGGAGCTCACCTATGCCAACGAGGAGAAGCCACTCGGTACCGCCGGGAGCGTCAAGAACGCGGAGGAGGCACTCAAGGATGACGCCTTCCTCGTCATCTCCGGTGATGCCCTGACCGACTTCGATCTCACCGATCTGGTCAACTTCCACAAGGAAAAGGGCGCCCTCGTCACCGTCTGTCTGACCCGTGTGCCCAATCCTCTGGAATTCGGTATCACGATCGTCGACGAAGAGGGAAAGGTCGAGCGCTTCCTCGAGAAGCCGACCTGGGGCCAGGTCTTCTCCGACACCGTGAACACGGGCATCTATGTCATGGAGCCCGAGGTCTTCGACTACGTCGATCCGGATGTTCCCGTCGACTGGTCCGGTGACGTCTTCCCTCAGCTGATGAAGGAGGGCAAGCCGATCTACGGCTATGTCGCCGAGGGCTACTGGGAGGACGTCGGTACCCACGAGAGCTATGTGAAGGCGCAGGCGGACGTCCTGGAGGGCAAGGTCGACGTCGAGATCGACGGTTTCGAGATCTCCCCGGGCGTCTGGGTGGCCGAGGGCGCGGAGGTACATCCCGACGCCGTGCTGCGCGGGCCGCTCTACATCGGTGATTACGCCAAGGTCGAGGCCGGCGCCGAAATCAGGGAGCACACCGTCGTCGGCTCGAACGTCGTCGTCAAGAGCGGGGCCTTTCTGCACAAGGCCGTCGTCCACGACAACGTGTACATCGGCCAGCACAGCAATCTTCGGGGCTGCGTGGTCGGAAAGAACACCGACATCATGCGCGCGGCGCGTATCGAGGACGGCGCCGTCATCGGCGATGAATGCCTCATCGGTGAAGAATCGATCGTTCAGGGCAATGTCCGGGTCTACCCGTTCAAGACCATCGAGGCCGGCGCGTTCGTCAACACCTCGGTCATCTGGGAGTCGCGGAGCCAGGCGCATCTGTTCGGCGCCCGTGGCGTCTCCGGGATCCTGAACGTCGAGATCACCCCGGAACTGGCGGTGCGGCTGGCCGGTGCCTATGCGACCACGCTGAAGAAGGGGTCCACGGTCACCACGGCCCGCGACCACTCCCGTGGCGCGCGTGCGCTGAAGCGTGCGGTCATCTCCGCGCTCCAGGCCAGCGCCATCGACGTACGCGACCTGGAGAACGTACCGCTGCCCGTCGCCCGGCAGCAGACCGCGCGGGGCAGCGCCGGCGGCATCATGATCCGGACGTCTCCCGGTGTGCCGGACTCCGTCGACATCATGTTCTTCGACGGGCAGGGCGCCGATCTGTCCCAGGCCGGTCAGCGGAAGCTGGACCGGGTGTTCGGGCGGCAGGAGTACCGGCGGGCCTTCCCGGGTGAGATCGGGGACCTGTACTTCCCGTCCAGCGTCTTCGACTCCTACACCGGTTCGCTGCTGCGGAGCGTCGACACCTCGGGCATCGCCGAGTCGGGCCTCAAGGTGGTCGTGGACGCGTCCAACGGCAGCGCCGGCCTCGTCCTGCCCAGCCTGCTCGGCAAGCTGGGGGTGGACTCGCTGACGATCAACCCGGGTCTCGACGAGTCCCGGCCGACGGAGTCCGTCGAGGCGCGGCGATCGGGGCTCGTACGGCTCGGTGAGATCGTGGCGTCGTCGCGGGCGGCCTTCGGTGTGCGGTTCGACCCCGTGGGTGAACGGCTGTCGCTCGTCGACGAGAAGGGGCGGATCGTCGAGGACGACCGGGCGCTGCTCGTCATGCTCGACCTGGTGGCCGCCGAGCGGCGCAGCGGGCGGGTGGCGCTGCCTGTGACCACCACGAGGATCGCCGAACAGGTGGCGGCTTACCACGGGACCCAGGTCGAGTGGACCACCACCTCGCCCGACGACCTCACGCGGGTGGGGCGGGACGAGTCCACGATCTTCGGTGGAGACGGACGCGGCGGGTTCATCGTGCCGGAGTTCAGCAGCGTCTTCGACGGGACGGCGGCCTTCGTACGGCTCATCGGGCTCGTGGCCCGTACACAGCTCACCCTCAGCCAGATCGACGCGCGGATTCCGCGGGCACACGTCCTCAAGCGCGATCTCGCGACTCCGTGGGCCGTCAAGGGGCTCGTGATGCGCCGGGTCGTGGAGGCGGCCGGTGAGCGCTTCGTGGACACGACCGACGGCGTGCGGGTCGTCGAGGCGGACGGGCGGTGGGTGCTGGTACTGCCCGACCCCGCCGAGGCCGTCACGCATCTGTGGGCCGAGGGCCCCGACGATGCTTCCGCGCAGGCCCTGCTGGACGAGTGGTCGGCGGTCGTGGACAGCGCCGGCCGATAAAACACCCCCCACGCGCGCGTGCCGGACAAGTGTCCCCAAGGGGGCCTGTCCGGCACGCCGGTGGGGCCATTCGGAGGTATCACGCGCGACGTGCGACGATGTGCGGCATGCCGCAGCCGCCCCCCGTTCGGAGCACACCCGCGCGCCCCAGGCGTCCGGACGCGTCCATGTCGTTGCTCACCAACGTCATGGATCACAGCCTCGATGACGGATACGCAGAGGCCGCCGCCCGGAAGAAGGCCGAGGGCGCCCGTGGCATGCCCAGAACGGTGCGCGCCAAGCTCGGTCTCGCGGCCGGGCTCGTGCTCGCCGCCCTGGTGGTGACCGTGGGTGCCGCGCAGGCCCGTATCGCGGCTCCGACGGTCGCCAAGGAGCGTCAGGAACTGATCGACCGCGTCCAGCGGGAGACGGCGGCTGCGGACAAGCTCGAGTCCTCGGTCGACGACCTGCGTGACGACGTGAGCGCGCGGCAGCGTGCGGCCCTGAAGGACCACGGGGGCGGAGACGACCTCGTGGGCATCCTGTCGGGTGCCGTCGCCGTGCACGGGCCCGGCGTGAAGCTCGTCGTGAACGACGCGAAGGAAGCCACCACGGGCGGTGACGGCAATCCTCGCGAGACCTCCGGCTTCTCCGACACCGGCCGCGTACGCGACCGCGACATGCAGCGCGTCGTCAACGGGCTGTGGGAGTCGGGGGCCGAGGCGGTCGCGATCAACGGGCAGCGGCTGACGGCCCTCTCGGCGATCAGGGCCGCGGGAGACGCGATACTGGTCGACAACAGACCGCTGGTGCCGCCGTACACGGTGCTCGCGGTGGGGGACGGCCGGCGGTTGAGCACCAGCTTCCAGAACAGCGCCGACGGGCTGTACCTGCATGCGCTGCAGCAGAACTACGGGATCCGGACAGCCATTTCCACCGAGGGCGACGTCCGGCTGCCCGCAGCACCAAGTGTGATCGTACGTACAGCACAACAGAGCACAGGGAAGGGCACATCGTGATCGCCGTACTGGGCCTCGTCGTCGGAGTCGTGGTCGGCCTGCTGGTCCGGCCCGAGGTTCCAGCGGTCGTCGAGCCTTATCTCCCGATCGCCGTCGTGGCGGCGCTGGACGCCGTGTTCGGCGGTCTGCGGGCCATGCTCGACGGCATCTTCGACGACAAGGTGTTCGTCGTGTCGTTCCTGTCGAACGTGGTGGTGGCGGCGCTGATCGTGTTCCTCGGCGACAAGTTGGGTGTCGGCGCGCAGCTGTCCACCGGTGTCGTGGTCGTCCTCGGAATCCGGATCTTCTCCAACGCCGCGGCGATCCGCCGTCACGTGTTCCGGGCGTGATGGGGATGAGCAACGACGACACGACCCCCAGGCCTGAGCAGGATCCCGGGCACGAGCAGGACTCTGAGCAGGGCCGGGACTCCGGGCAGGGCCGGGACTGTGAGCAGCGCCAGGACTCCGGGCAGGGCCAGGGCCCCGGGCGCGGGCAGGACTCCGAGCGGGACCAGGAATCCGGGCCCGAGCAAGGCCCCAGCCGTGAGCCGGGTCCCCGGCACCAGCTGCACGCCAGGCATGAGCGGGCTCCCCGGCACGAACTGCACCCCCGGCATCAGCGGGGTCCCGAGCATGCGCAGGAGTCTCGGCGTGAGGACGACCGCGCACGGGAGCAGGGCCCCGACCGCCGACAGGACCCCGCGCAAGAGCGAGGACCCCAGCACGAGCGCGGTCCCCAGCACCAGCAGGGTCCCCGGCACGAGCAAGGTCCCCGGCACCAGCAGGGTCCTCAGGACGAGCGCGGTTCCCGGCACGAGCGCGGTCCCCAGCACCCGCAGAGTCCCCGGCACGAGCAAGGTCTCCAGCACCAGCAGGGTCCTCAGGACGAGCGCGGTCCTCAGGACGAGCGCGGTCCCCGGCACGAGCGAGGTCCCGAGCACGGGCGCGGTCAGGGGCCCGAGCACCGGCTGCGCCGGGAGCTTCCACAGGAGATCCCGGCGCCGGCTCCCGGGGCCGCGCGGTCATCCGAGGGGGCCGAGCAGCCGGCTGCCAAGGTGACCGGCCGTCAGCGCCTGGCGAAGAGCGTGTGGCCGCCGCGGGTCACCCGGGCCCAACTCATCGTCGCGCTCCTGCTGTTCGGCCTGGGCTTCGGCCTCGCCGTGCAGGTCGCGTCCAACAGCGACGGAAGCAGCGCCCTGCGCGGCGCACGCCAAGAAGATCTTGTTCGCATCCTCGATGAACTGGACAACCGTACCCAGCGTCTTCAGGACGAGAAGCAGGGGCTCGAAGATCAACGGGCCGAGTTGGAGAACAGCTCGGACCGTGCCGAGGAGGCCCGCAAGCAGACCGCCGACAAGGAGAAGCAACTCGGCATCCTTGCGGGCACGGTGGCGGCACAGGGCCCCGGCATCACGATGACCATCGGGGACACGAAGGGAACGGTCCAGGCGGACATGCTGCTCGATGCGATCCAGGAGCTGCGCGCGGCCGGTGCGGAGGCCATAGAGGTGAACGGCGTACGGGTCGTCGCCGGCACCTATCTGTCGGATTCCGGCAAGAGCGTGAGCGTCGACGGGAACAAGATCACCCAGCCTTATCGTTTCAAGGTCATCGGCAAGCCGCAGGACCTGGAGCCGGCGCTCAACATCCCGGGAGGCGTGGTGCAGACCCTTGAGAAGGAGCAGGCCACGGTCACCGTGGAGCGTTCGACGAAGATCGTCGTCGACGCCTTGCGGGCGGCGAAGCAGCCTGACTACGCTCGGTCGTCCTCACAGTGAACCGGGAGTGCATGGAGCCCGTCCGGCGAGGGCATCAGGTTGCGGGGGGTCGGCGCACCGAATGGGTGGTGCGTGGTGGAAACTGTCTGGTGGATACGGACGTTGTGAGGATGTCCGGGTCGGCCGGTGTATGCAATCAGGGTTCGTCCTGCCCCACGGGCGGGTCTGTTTCGGTCAAGGGGAATCGCCCGTGAAGTTGTTTGCGAAGTTGTTCGGCAAGAGCGCGCGAGAGGGCAATGACAACGCGTCTGCCCGTCATCGCGCACAGCCACAAGACGCGGAGGGCCAGCGCCCGCTGTTCCGGGACCAGGTCACTGGTCCGGGTGGTGACATTTCCGGAGGCCAGGGCGCGCCGTCTGTTGACCCTGGCGCGTCCGGCCCCATAGGTTTCGGGGGCATGTCGGCCCTGGTGTGTACGAGGTGCGGCCACCGCAACGCGGAGAACAGCCGCTTCTGCTCCAACTGCGGCGCGCCGCTTCGGCCCGGGGCGGTTCCGGAGCGCGCGTCCGAGACCACGTCCACGATCTCCATCTCGGGTCTGGAGGCGTACGACGCGGAGGCTACCGGCCAGACGGCGGTGCCCGCGCTCTCCCCGGAGGCGCAGGCCGCGGTCGACGCGCTGCCGTTCGGTTCGGCGCTGCTGGTGGTGCGTCGCGGCCCCAACTCGGGCAGCCGCTTCCTGCTGGACAGTGACCTGACCACGGCGGGGCGTCATCCGCAGAGCGACATCTTCCTCGACGATGTGACGGTGTCGCGTCGCCATGTGGAGTTCCGCCGCGGTCCGGACGGTTCGTTCTCGGTCGCCGACGTCGGCAGCCTCAACGGTACGTACGTCAACCGTGAGCGCATCGACCAGGTCCTGCTCCACAACGGCGACGAGGTCCAGATCGGCAAGTACCGGCTGGTCTTCTACGCCAACCAGCGGGGCATCTGACCGTCTCCCAGACTCCGTCCGGGGGGACTCCAGGGAAGGTCCCATGCTTCACACACCGAGCGGCGGTGCCGACAGCGGCACCGTCGCCCCGGACCGCGGGCTGATGAGCATCGGCACCGTGCTGAACGTGCTGCGCGAGGAATTCCCCGAAGTCACCGTCTCCAAGATCCGTTTCCTGGAGTCGGAGGGGCTGATCGAGCCGCAGCGGACCCCCTCGGGGTATCGCAAGTTCAGCGCGCGGGACGTCGAGCGGCTCGGTCATGTGCTGAGGATGCAGCGGGACCACTATCTGCCGCTCAAGGTCATCCGTGAGCACCTGGACGCCCTGGAGCGGGGTGAAGAGGTGCGGTTGCCGTCCCTGGGCCGTCCCCGTGACGCCGGTGACGGGGAGCTGCTGGAGGACCTTCTGGGCGAGCCCGAGGCCGCCCCGGCCGCGCGGATCGACCGCGACGAGCTGATGACGGCGGCCGGGATCAGCGCCGAGCAGCTCGCGGAGTGGGAGTCATACGGCCTGGTCACGCCCCTGGTGGAGGGGATCTACGACGCCGAGGCCGTCACGCTGGCCACTCTGCTGGCCGAACTCGGCCGCCATGGCATCGAGCCGCGCCATCTGCGGGTGATGAAGGCTGCCGCGGACCGCGAGGCGGGGCTGGTGGACCAGGTGGTGGCTCCGTTGCGCCGCCATCGCAACCCGCAGACCAGGGCGCACGCCGAAGCCCGTACGAAGGAGCTGGCCGGGCTGGCGGTCAAGCTGCACGCGGCGCTGGTACAGGCCGCGCTGGGCGTACGGCTGCCCTGAACCGGAGACGTTCGCCGTCGGCGGATCCGCCCGTCGTTCTGTGCCCGACTACCCAAACATCCCGACCACGGCCTAGGGTTGCTGTGTGAACGAGCTCGATGTCGTAGGTGTCCGGGTCGAGATGCCCTCCAACCAACCGATCGTGCTCCTGCGTGAAGTGGGAGGCGACCGCTACCTCCCCATCTGGATCGGCCCCGGGGAGGCGACGGCGATCGCGTTCGCCCAGCAGGGCATGGCCCCCGCACGACCGCTGACGCACGACCTGTTCAAGGACGTGCTGGAAGCCGTCGGTCAGGAGCTCACGGAAGTACGCATCACGGATCTGCGTGAAGGCGTCTTCTACGCCGAGCTGGTCTTCGCCAGCGGCGTCGAGGTGAGTGCCCGGCCCTCCGATGCCATAGCGCTCGCCCTGCGCACCGGTACGCCGATCTACGGCAGTGACGGGGTGCTGGACGACGCGGGTATCGCGATCCCGGACGAGCAGGAGGACGAGGTCGAGAAGTTCCGCGAGTTCCTCGACCAGATCTCTCCCGAGGACTTCGGTACGAGCAGCCAGTGACACGCCCCGCGGGGCGTGCCGGACGGGGTGGCGGAGCCGAGGAGCGCCTGCGCCGCGCGCAGGGTGCCCCGGGGCACCCGGGCCCGCGGTCGCGTCCGTGAACGGGCCGGGACGGCCCGGACCTCCGCAGGGCGCGGAGCACCGCGCGGTCGGCGCCGGATGTCCGTAGAACGGAGTGCGGGGTCTGCCGGGCGCGACCGGCTGCACCGGAACAGGTGCGCTGGAGGACCGGGCATCGAGAACGTGCAGGTCACGCCGTGGAGCCGGGCGACCGGCGATGAGCCGCCGTGAAGCCTGATGCGGCAGCCGGAGACGCGGCATCCGCGGTCACGGCTCGATGGTCCGTACGGCATCTCACGATCCGCCGCCAGAGCATTCGGCTAGCCTTTCCCCGCGGTGGGGCACGAGAAACCACTCCTAGGGTGATTATCACTCGGCGTGCCGAGTGTGGCGATCGTTGACGCACCCTTGGTGACTGCCTACCGTCGAGAGGGCAGGTCAAGGACGGAGGTCGGCGTGAGAAGCAGCGGCGGCGGTACGGCAGGGGGGGCTCCCGGACGCAGTCTGGGAGAGAGCGGTCCGTACCCTCCTCCAAGCTCTCGGCTCCGCGCGAGCGGGGCGTGCCCCCATCACGACGACACGGCCGGCTCCGCCTCCCAGAGGCCGACGGCCGTGACGGGCGACGCGGGCGTGGCGGCCGAGTATGTCGGCTATCGCGGCCCCACGGCGTGCGCCGCCGCGGGCATCACCTACCGGCAGCTGGACTACTGGGCCCGAACGGGTCTCGTCGAACCGAGTGTGCGCCCCGCGTACGGCTCCGGGACCCAGCGGCTGTACAGCTTCCGGGACGTCGTCGTCCTCAAGATCGTCAAGCGCTTCCTCGACACCGGCGTGTCACTGCAGAACATCCGCACCGCCGTCCAGCACCTCAGGGAGCGCGGCTTCTCCGACCTGGAGCGGATGACGCTGATGAGCGACGGCGCGACGGTCTACGAGTGCACCTCACCCGACGAGGTCCACGCCCTGCTCCAGGGCGGTCAGGGCATCTTCGGTATCGCCGTGGGCGTCGTGTGGCGTGACGTGGAGAGCGCGCTGTCGCAGCTGCACGGGGAGCGGGTCGACACCGGGGAGACCATCGTCGGCCACAACCCTGCGGACGAGCTGGCGCAGCGCCGCAACCGGGCGGTCTGACACACGCGGCGACCACGGGTCGCGTTGTCAGTGGCGTAGGGCAGCATCGGAGATGTGAGAACCGCGCCCACGATCCTGCATCTCGACATGGATGCCTTCTACGCCTCGGCGGAGCAGGCAGCCAAGCCGAGCCTGCGCGGGAAGGCCGTCGTCGTGGGCGGGCTGGGGCCCCGCGGGGTGGTGGCGACGGCGTCCTACGAGGCGCGTGTGTTCGGCGTGCACTCGGCGATGCCGATGGCCCAGGCACGCCGGCTCGCACCGAACGCCGCGTATCTGACGCCGCGCTTCGGGTTCTACCGGCAGATCAGCGAGCAGGTCATGACCCTGCTGAGGGCCCTGTCGCCGTTGGTGGAGCCGCTGAGCCTCGATGAGGCGTTCGTGGACCTGGAGGCCGGGGGAGTGGCCTGGGACGAGGAGTCGGCGCGGCTCGTGGGGGTCAGGCTGCGCGCGGACATCCGGTCGGCCACGGGTCTGACGGGCTCGGTGGGGCTAGCAGCGTCCAAGATGCTCGCCAAGATCGCCTCCGAGCAGGCCAAGCCGGACGGCCTGGTGCTGATCCCGCCGGGCACCGAGCGGGCGCTGCTCGGCCCGATGCCGGTGCGCACGCTGCCCGGGGTCGGGCCCGCCACCGGGGACCATCTGCGCAGGGCCGGGATCACCACGGTCGACGAGATCGCCGAGGCCGGCGAGGACGAGCTGGTCAGGCTGCTGGGCAAGGCCCATGGGCAGGCGCTGTACGCCATGGCGCTGGCCCGGGACGATCGGCCCGTCGTCGCGGAGCGGGAAGCCAAGTCGGTGTCGGTCGAGGACACGTACGACGTCGACATCCATGACCGGGTCCGGGTCGGGATGGAGGTGCGGCGGCTCGCGGACCGTTGTGTGAGGCGGCTTCGGGACGCCGGGCTGTCGGGAAGGACCATCGTGCTGAAGGTGCGCAGGTACGACTTCTCGACCCTCACCCGCTCCGAGACATTGCGCGGACCGACGGACGATCCCGCGGTGGTGCGCGAGGCGGCCGGGCGGCTGCTGGAGTCCGTGGACACCACCGGCGGGGTGCGGCTGCTCGGTGTCGGCGTCACCGGGCTCGCCGACTACACCCAGGAGGACCTGTTCGCCCAGGCGCATCTGGCGGCCGGGGAGGCGGTGGCGGAGGAGCGTTCGGAGGAGGAGGCCGTCGCCGAGCCTGTCGGCGAGACGTCTCAGGCACCGGCCGAGCCTGTCTGGCGCGCGGGGCAGGACGTGCGGCACATCGACCACGGGCACGGCTGGGTGCAGGGCAGTGGGCTGGGCAGGGTGACGATACGGTTCGAGACGCCCGACTCGGGGCCGGGGCGCGTGCGCACGTTCCGCACCGACGACCCCCGGCTGGAGCCGGCGGATCCGCTGCCCCTGGTGTCCCGAAGACCCGAGGCTGCCGAAAAGGGTCCCCAGGCTGCCGAAGAGAGCTCGCAGGCCGCCGAGGACAGTGCTCGCCCTCAGGCCCCGTCGGGCTTCGCCAGCCGCCCGAAGTCGCGGTCCGGCGGCGGGGGCGGCGGGGCCACGTCGAGCCCGTAGTGGTGGTAGAGCTGCAGCTCCTGCTCGGGGGAGAGGTGCCGCCCGACCCCGAAGTCGGGTGCCTCCTTGATCAGCGCACGTTCGAAGGGCACGTAGAGCGAGCCCTCGACCAGCCGGCTGGGTTCCAGCGGCACGAACGCGTCCCTGCTGAACAGACCCGTTCGTATGGCCGCCCACTCCGGCACCCCGGTCGCGTCGTCGAGATAGATCTCGTCGATCGTGCCGATCTTGACCCCATTGCGGTCGAACGCCTTGCGGCCGATCAGATTCCGCGGATCGATCTCGGTCTGCACGGTCCCTCCAACTGGTCGCAACACATCCGTCAGCACTACAAAAGAGCACATTCAGCACGGCGGCCACTCGAAGGTTGTCTTGTTGTCCCCGCTGGTAGGCTGGCAAGCGGCTGTCGACCCCGTGCGGGAGAGCTCTTCGGAGGGATCCGGAGGCGCCGAAGGAGCAAACCCTCCCCGGAAACTCTCAGGCACACGTACCGCACGGACGAGGTCACTCTGGAAAGCAGGGCGGGTGTCGACGGCATCCGCTCTCACCGACGGTGAAAACCGGAGCGCCTTCGGGCGGACCGGTGAAGCTCTCAGGTCGAGATGACAGAGGGGGAGGCCGCCGGGGTACCCACGCCGAGGTACCCCTCGAAGGTCGCGTCAGACCAGGAGGCCTCCGCAATGACCGCCCATCGCATTCCGCTCTCCGAGCTCGAGCAGGGTACGCCCTTCGAGCAGCGCCACATCGGGCCCGACCAGGAGGCGCGGGCCAAGATGCTCGCGCACGTCGGCTACGGCTCGCTCGACGAGCTCACGGCCGCCGCGGTCCCGGACGTGATCAAGAACGCCGACGCCCTGGACCTGCCGGGTGCACGCACCGAGGCCGAGGTGCTGGCCGAGCTGCGCTCGCTCGCCGACCGCAACCAGGTCCTCGCCTCCATGATCGGTCTCGGGTACTACGGCACCTTCACGCCCCCGGTGATCCTCCGGAACGTGATGGAGAACCCGGCCTGGTACACCGCGTACACCCCCTACCAGCCGGAGATCTCGCAGGGCCGGCTGGAGGCGCTGCTGAACTTCCAGACCACGGTTGCCGACCTCACCGGCCTGCCGACCTCCGGGGCCTCTCTGCTCGACGAGGGCACGGCCGCCGCCGAGGCGATGGCGCTGTCCCGGCGCATGGGCAAGAACAAGAAGGGCCTGTTCCTGGTCGACGCGGACGCGCTGCCGCAGACCATCGCCGTGATCGAGACCCGTGCCGAGCCCACCGGGGTCGAGGTCGTCGTCGCCGACCTCAGCGACGGCATCCCGGCCGAGGTCGCCGAGCGCGAGATCAACGGCGTACTGATCCAGTACCCCGGCGCCTCCGGTGCCGTACGCGACATCAAGCCGGTCATCGAGCAGGCCCATGAGCTGGGCGCGCTGGTCACCGTCGCCGCCGACCTGCTCGCGCTCACGCTGCTGACCTCCCCCGGCGAGCTGGGCGCCGACATCGCCGTCGGCACCACCCAGCGCTTCGGCGTGCCGATGGGCTTCGGCGGCCCGCACGCCGGCTACATGGCCGTGCACGAGAAGTTCGCCCGCAGCCTGCCGGGTCGGCTCGTGGGTGTCTCCGTGGACGCGGACGGACACAAGGCGTACCGGCTGGCGCTGCAGACGCGTGAGCAGCACATCCGCCGTGAGAAGGCGACCAGCAACATCTGCACCGCCCAGGTGCTGCTCGCGGTGATGGCCGGGATGTACGCCGTCTACCACGGGCCCGAGGGCCTGCGCACCATCGCGCAGCGCACGCACCGGTACGCCGCGATCCTGGCCGCCGGGCTCACCGCCGGCGGGGTCGAGGTCGTCCACGGTTCCTACTTCGACACCCTCACCGTGCGGGTGCCCGGCCGGGCCGACGCGGTCGTCACCGCCGCCCGCGAGCGCGGTGTGAACCTGCACCTCGTCGACGCCGACCACGTCTCGATCGCCTGTGACGAGACGACCGGGCGGGCCCAGCTGACTGCCGTCTGGGGCGCGTTCGGCGTCGAGGGCGATGTCGCGGCGCTCGACGGCACGACCGAGGACGCGCTGCCGCGGACGCTGCTGCGCACCGGCGCCTACCTGACGCACCCGGTCTTCCACCAGCACCGCTCCGAGACCGCGATGCTGCGCTACCTGCGCCGACTGGCCGACCGCGACTACGCGCTGGACCGGGGCATGATCCCGCTGGGCTCCTGCACCATGAAGCTCAACGCGACCACCGAGATGGAGCCGGTCACCTGGCCCGAGTTCGGGCAGCTGCACCCCTTCGCGCCCGCCGACCAGGCCGAGGGCTACCTCACGCTCATCCGTGAGCTGGAGGAGCGGCTCGCCGAGGTGACGGGCTACGACAAGGTCTCCCTCCAGCCCAACGCCGGTTCGCAGGGTGAGCTGGCCGGCCTGCTCGCGGTGCGCGGCTACCACCGTGCCAATGGTGACGACCAGCGCACGGTGTGCCTCATCCCGTCCTCCGCGCACGGCACCAACGCGGCCAGCGCCGTGATGGCCGGTATGAAGGTAGTCGTCGTGAAGACCGCCGAGGACGGCGAGATCGACGTCGTGGACCTGCGCGCCAAGATCGAGCAGTACCGCGACGAGTTGTCGGTGCTGATGATCACCTATCCGTCCACGCACGGTGTGTTCGAGGAGCACGTCGCCGACATCTGCGCCGCCGTGCACGAGGCCGGCGGTCAGGTGTACGTCGACGGCGCCAACCTGAACGCCCTGGTCGGCCTGGCCAAGCCCGGCCACTTCGGCGGCGACGTCTCGCACCTCAACCTGCACAAGACGTTCTGCATCCCGCACGGTGGCGGCGGCCCCGGCGTCGGCCCGGTCGGTGTGCGCGCTCACCTGGCGCCGTATCTGCCGAACCACCCGCTGCAGCCTGCGGCCGGTCCCGAGACGGGCGTCGGCCCGATCTCGGCCGCCCCGTGGGGGTCGGCGGGCATCCTGCCGATCTCGTGGACCTACGTCCGGCTGATGGGCGGCGAGGGCCTCAAGCGGGCCACGCAGATGGCGGTCCTCTCCGCCAACTACATCGCCAAGCGCCTGGAGCCGCACTATCCCGTGCTCTACACCGGCCCGGGCGGTCTGGTCGCGCACGAGTGCATCGTCGACCTGCGCCCGCTGACCAAGGCGACCGGCGTGAGCGTCGACGACGTCGCCAAGCGGCTGATCGACTACGGCTTCCACGCGCCCACCATGTCGTTCCCGGTTGCCGGCACGCTGATGATCGAGCCGACCGAGTCCGAGGACCTCACCGAAATCGACCGGTTCTGCGACGCGATGATCGCCATCCGGGCCGAGATCGAGAAGGTCGGCTCGGGTCAGTGGCCCGCCGAGGACAACCCGCTGCGGGGCGCCCCGCACACCGCGGCGGCGCTCGGCGACACGTGGGAGCACGCGTACACGCGTGAGGAGGCCGTCTTCCCGGCCGGCGTGTCGGCCGCGGACAAGTACTGGCCGCCGGTGCGCCGCATCGACCAGGCCTTCGGCGACCGCAACCTGGTCTGCTCCTGCCCGCCGCTGGACGCTTACGAGGAGTGATCGGCGTAGGACATGCCTCGGGGCCGGTGCGGAGCGTATGTCTCCGGCCGGCCCCTCGTGTCACGGGGGCAGCGTCCGCCCCTCGTGTCCGGGGCAGCGTGTGCCCCTTGCGTCACGGGGCAGTGGCTGCCCCCCTGTGCGCCGCTCAGGCGGCCGTCATCACCTGGTCCGTGCCCATCGGGCGGTGCGGGGCGATGATCTGGCCGTCGGGCAGAAGCTCACCGGTGTCCTCGAAGAGCAGAACGCCGTTGCACAGCAGGCTCCATCCCTGCTCCGGGTGGTGCGCCACGAGGCGGGCGGACTCCCGGTCGGCGGATTCGGCGGTCGGGCACGGTGGCTGGTGCTGGCACATGATGGATGGGATCTTTCGCTCTGTCGTGATGGGTGAGATGGCTGCCGTGTCTGTCCTGCGGCTTGTCATGTCGTTCATGGCCGCCCCCCGTCGGCGATACGTTCCGGACCCAGTCTTGCCCCACGGCTGTCGATCCGCAGGCATTTCGCTGCACCGGTTCTCACAGGTTCATGACGCGTCACCCGCGCGGACGGTTCAGCTCAACTCCCCGGTCCCTTCGGATGGTTTGTGATAGCCGGAAGAGGCTAGTCCGTGCAGGCCGGCCCGCGCACGGAACGTGCCCCGCGGCCGTTTCCGGCGGCGGGGCACGCATCAGGGCGGTCCTGTCCTAGGCGGGCGAGCCGAGCAGCGGGGCCGGCGCCATGCGCAGGGTGAGCACCGGCAGGAGGTCGGCGACGCCGTGCGGACGGTGGGCCGCTACCCCAGGCGGGGCCGGGGCGAGCGGGACCAGGAGATCGGTCGTGGCCAGAGAGCCCGACGCGCCGTCGGCGGAGCAGTCGCCGTGCAGCCACAGGGTGAGCATGTACAGCTTCGGCACGGACAGCAGCCGGGCCTGGTAGGGCTGGGTCGCCGCCTCCTCCGCCTGGCGCAGGGCGCGTTCGGTGGCGGCGATGTACGGGCCTTCGAAGAAGTGCGAGAACGCCCACCCGTCAGGGGTGAGCATGGTTTCGGCTGCGGCGACCGCGCGGTCCCCGCAGCGGATGAGGAAGCGCCACCCCGCGAGGCGGGTGACCCACTCGCCGGTGGGAGTGATCCGGTCCAGTACGTGCACGGGCAGTGGGAGTTCGGGTGTCGCCGGTCCCTGGACGGCTCGCAGGGACGGGGTACGAGCCTCCTGGACCGCGGTGGGGGAACCGAGTGCCGTGAGGACGGAACGGAGAGCGGGCGCGGGTGCCGGGGGGACATGCAGGAGCATGGTGGGTCGCCTCTCATTCGACAGGCAGTGGCGCGGGGGGCGGTGAGGGAAGGGGGCGGGCGGACGTCACTGTCAGCTCTCGGGGTCAGAGGAGCGGGGGAGCCGTGCCCGGACGAATGGAGGCGCTTCGACGACAGGCCTCAGGACCGCGCGCGCCAACTCTCTCTGCCCCGTGCGGAAAGTTTATACGACACATGTTCATGCAATGTTTCGGCTAGTCGTCCCGCGTATGACGAGCAAGGCAATATTCGGTCGCTGATTAGCGGGGATTCATCCCGATATCCAGCGGGCGCGCCGGGTATGACCTCGGATTACTTGCCCGTAGCGGTCGGCCGATTCTCGTCGACGTTTTTTACGACGGGGTTGCGTCCAGAACATGCATACCGCCGCATGCCGGGGGAATGTGCCCCCTGCCGCTTCCCACCAGCCTAGCGGGTGGCGGCCGTACGCGGGGGCGTTATCGATCGCGTTGCCGGGGCATCATCCACCGTGACCCGAGGACAGCAGGGGCCGGGACGTCGGCCTGCCCATCCTAGGAGGGACGTACTCGATGGGAGAGAAGGTCGTGGCAGGGGCGTTCGACCTGTCCGATCGTCAGCGCTACCGCGACAAGCTCAGGCAGTGTCTGACGGGACTTGCGCGACTGCTGGAGGAGGAGAGGTTCGATCGTCCGAAGAACCTCATGGGTCTGGAGATCGAATTGAATCTCGCCGGACCCGACGGCATGCCGAGGATGATGAATGCGGAAGTGCTGGAAAGGATTGCCAGTCGAGATTTCCAAACAGAACTCGCCATGTTCAATCTGGAAGTCAACATAGCTCCACACCGGCTGGACGACAGGGTATTCGACCGGCTCGCCGAGGAGTTGCGCACCTCGCTCGCGTATGCCCACCGGAAAGCGAACGAGGTCGACGCCGGCATCGTGATGATCGGTATTCTGCCGACGCTCGACCGCGACGACCTGGTCTCCTCCAACCTGTCCGCCGTCGACCGGTACACCCTGCTCAACGACCAGATCGTGGCCGCCCGCGGTGAGGACTTCACCCTCGACATCGACGGGGTGGAGCGGCTCGTGTGCACCTCCCGCTCGATCGCGCCCGAGGCCGCCTGCACCTCCGTCCAGTTGCACCTCCAGGTGACCCCGGCCCGCTTCGCCGACGTGTGGAACGCGGCGCAGGCGGTCGCGGCGGCGCAGATCGCCGTCGGCGCCAACTCGCCCTTCCTGTTCGGGCGGGAACTCTGGCGCGAGTCCCGGCCGCCGCTGTTCCAGCAGTCCACCGACACCCGTCCGCCCGAACTGCAGGCGCAGGGGGTACGGCCGCGCACCTGGTTCGGGGAGCGCTGGATCACCTCGGCCTACGAGCTGTTCGAGGAGAACCTGCGCTACTTCCCGGCGCTGCTGCCCATCTGCGACCCCGAGGACCCCCTGCGGGTCCTCGACGAGGGCGGCACACCCAAGCTCGCCGAACTCGTCCTGCACAACGGCACGGTCTACCGCTGGAACAGGCCGGTGTACGGCATCGCCGACGGCGTCCCGCATCTACGGGTGGAGAACCGGGTGCTGCCCGCCGGACCCACCGTCGTCGACGTGATCGCCAACGCGGCCTTCTACTACGGCGTCGTCCGCGCCCTCGCCGAGGACGCGCGGCCGGTGTGGGCGCGGCTGCCGTTCGAGGCCGCGGCCGCCAACTTCGACAACGCCTGCCGCTACGGCATCGACGCCCGGCTGAAATGGCCGCGGCGCGGGCGGTACGGCGGGATCGCCGAGGTGGAGGCCGTGGACCTGGTGCGCGACGAACTGCTGCCGCTCGCCGAGGCCGGGCTCGACGCGTGGGGTGTCGAGCCGGCCGACCGGGACCTGTACCTCGGTGTGATCGAGGAGCGGTGCCGACTGAGGACCAACGGTGCGGCCTGGCAGTCCGCCACCTTCCATCGGGCGCTGGAGCAGGGGCTCGACCGGGATGCCGCACTGGCCGCGACGACCCGTCGGTACGGCCAGCTGATGCATCTGGGCGAGCCG
Source organism: Streptomyces sp. NPDC001222 (assembly GCF_042896945.1). Taxonomy (NCBI): domain Bacteria; kingdom Bacillati; phylum Actinomycetota; class Actinomycetes; order Kitasatosporales; family Streptomycetaceae; genus Streptomyces; species Streptomyces sp. NPDC001222. The sequence continues at coordinate 183,244 of NZ_JBIAXT010000013.1, read as the reverse complement.
GTGCACACCTGGCCGGTCGGGTTACCGGAACCGGTGCTGCTGGGCTGAGTGACCTCCCCTGCCTGCCCCTCCGTAGAACCATGTCCGTCCTGTTGAGCCGGTGCCGTACGGCAGCCGTATGGCAGCACGGAGGGGAGGCGCCGCGTAGAGCGGGGGCGCCCTGTACGGTGTCCGCGCTCCGTGCGGCGTCCGCCCCACGGTCTGTCGCACGCGATCTTCGTAACTTCTTTCGAGACCCTGACGGGGCGAAGATGGGACGCGGCGGGATCGCTCATGGCACAACAGGAGGCGGGAGTGCAGGTGGAGGCAGGGTCGGTGGCCGATTCTTTTCCGGCGGAGCAGCCGACGCGACGGGTTCTCCGTGACGAGACGCTGCTGGTGCTGGCGTTGTCGCTCGGTGCGAGCGGAGTGTCCGCGCTGATCAGCTTTGTCGGCTCGGTCACCAAGCCAGGGGGCCTCAAGGACCAGGCGGCCACCATGAACGCCTCGGCCGCGCCCGGCCGCCCCTGGCTCGATCTCGCCTGGCAGCTCTTCGGGATCGCGACGGCGCTCGTGCCGGTCGCCCTTGTCGCGCACCTCCTGCTGCGCGAGGGGTCGTCGCTGCGCACGCTCGGCCTCGACCGCTCACGGCCGTGGCCGGACCTCGGGCGCGGGGCGTCGATCGCCGCGGTGATCGGTTCCACCGGTATCGCGTTCTATCTGGCCGCCCGGGGCTTCGGCGCCAACCTCACGGTGGTCCCGGAGGCCCTGCCCGACGTGTGGTGGAAGTTTCCGGTCCTGGTGCTGTCGGCGGTGCAGAACGCGGTCCTGGAAGAGGTCATCGTCGTCGGCTATCTGCTGCGCCGGCTCGGCCAGGTGGGCTGGAGCCCCGGGACGGCCATGGTGGCCAGTGCGGTGCTGCGCGGCTCCTACCACCTTTACCAGGGCGTCGGCGGCTTCCTCGGCAACATGGCGATGGGCGTGGTCTTCGTCTGGCTGTACCGGCGCTGGGGGCGGGTGGGCCCCCTGGTGGTTGCGCACTCGCTGCTCGACATCGGGGCGTTCGTCGGATACGCGCTGCTGGCGGGGAAGGTGGGCTGGCTGCCCACGGCATGAGGGGCGAGGACCGGCGTCAGCCGAGCAGCTCGCCCTCGATGACGGTGACCGCACGGCCCGTGAGCAGGGTGCGGTCACCGCGCAGTGCGGTGCGGACGCGGCCCGAGCGGGGCGAGGCCTGCAGGCCGACGAGGTCCGGTCGGCCGAGGCGCTCGGACCAGTAGGGGGCCAGGGCGGTGTGGGCGCTGCCGGTGACGGGGTCCTCGTCGATGCCGACGTTCGGGAAGAAGCAGCGTGAGACGAAGTCGTATCCCCGGGAGGGATCCTCGGCGCGGGCGGTCGCGATGACGCCTCGCGAGGAGTGGCGGCCGAGCGTCCTGGGGTCGGGGGCGAGATCGAGCACGGACTTCTCGTCGGCGAGCTCGACGATCAGGTCGCCGATGGCCGGGCCGGTGTCGAACGCGGTGAGGGGCTCGGCGCCGAGAGCGTCGGCGAGACCCTCGGGGACCTCGGCGCGGGTGAGCGGTGCGGTGGGGAAGTCCAGGGTGATCGAGCCGTCCTCGTGCGGCTCGGCGCTCAGTACTCCGCTGCGGGTGGCGAAGCGCACGGGGCCCTCGTGGGCGCCCGTGGTGTGCAGCACATGGGCGGTGGCGAGGGTCGCGTGGCCGCACAGGGCGACCTCGGTGGCGGGCGTGAACCAGCGCAGCGCCCAGTCGGCCTCGCCGCCGTCGGGCAGCCGGTGGGCGAAGGCGGTCTCGGCGTGGTTCACCTCGCGGGCCACGCTCTGGAGCCAGTCGTCCTCGGGGAACGCGTCGAGGAGCAGGACACCGGCCGGATTGCCGGTGAAGGGGCGGTCGGTGAAGGCGTCGACGATTCGAATCCGCATGGGCCGACGTTAGACCCCGCCGGACGGGCCGGGCCAAGGCCAATGCCGAGTGACTGGACCCGAGTGTCCCGTCTCGCCGAAGCCCGGCCGGTCTCCCTGCACGGGGAGCGGCCGCCGGGGCGGTGGGTCAGTGCGCGGTGACCGAATACGCGCCGAGCGCTCGGTTGCCGCGCGGCCTGGCGACGGCGCGGAGAACGTCGGCCTGGCTCAGGACGAGCTGTCGCACCGGCTCGGGCAGCAGGGCCAGTCGTTCCACCGTCCCGGCCAGGGCGAGACAGGCCGCGACCTCCCAGTCGCCGTCCTGCAGCTCTTCGGTGTCGACCGACGCGCCGCCGTCGGCCGTCCATCCGGCCTCGGGCAGGAGCCGCAGCAGCGCCTCACGGGAGAAGGGCGTGCGGACGTTGCCCTGGCCACGCGATCCCGCGGCCTCGATCTGCCCCTGGATCAGTACGGCGAGGAGGTGCGCCAGCTGGTCGTCGGAGGCAGGCGTCAAGTCCCACTCGGTGAACCACAGTCGCCGCGCCCACGACCGTGCCCGGGCCAGGGTGTCCCGCAGTTCTCCGAGCGAGGCGAAGTACCAGGAGCAGTGGGCGAGCACCACATGGTCAAAGGTGCCGGCGGGGAAGTCGACGGAGGGGTCGAGGACGTCGGTGGCGAACCGGAAGTCGATGCGCGGCCCGAGCGGGCCCGCCGCGAGCCGGGCCGCCGACTCCCCGAGCGTGACCGGCGCCCCGTAGGAGGGGTCGGCCACGTCGACGGCCACCACGCCGCCCTCGGGTCCGACGGCCTCTGCGAGGACGGCGGTCATGTCGCCCTGGCCGCAGCCCAGTTCGAGGACGGTCGAGCCGGGCGCGATCTGCCAGCTCGCCACGAGTGCGGCGCGGTGACGGGTCTGGGTCAGCTGAATGCCGGGGCTGTGATCGGCGGCGGCCATGCCGGCCGCGAGAGAGGGGGCCTTGGCGTGGAGATCTGTGTGACTCACGAAGTCCTTGGTGCTCGACGGATCGGTGCAGGCCGATGGTACGAGACACGCGGGCGACGTCTGCGACTTTTTCCGGCGTCATCCTGCGACGCCTTCTCAGGCATCCCCCGACGCCTTCTCGGGTGTCCTGCGACGCCGCGGCCCGAGCCTGTGGCGCCGTGCCCAAGGGTCTTGTCATGCGAGTACTTCCGATATATCGTTGAGGTATCGCGACAGATCAACGATGGATGGAGTGATGGCGATGCGTTCCCACGAGGAGGACTTCGGATTCGAGCGTCACGGACACCGAGGCGGCCCCGCTCATCGCGCCCGGGGTGGTTTCGACATGCGGCGCGCGGCCTTCGGGCCCTTCGGGCCGGGCGGTCACGGCGGCCCTGGCGGCCCCGGATTCGGCGGACCCGGTTTCTTCGGACCGGGCGGCCCCTGGGGCGGGCGTGGCCGGGGCGGACCGCGCGGCAGGGCGCGGCGCGGTGATGTACGGGCCTCGATCCTGGCCCTGCTCAAGGACCGGCCCATGCACGGCTACGAGATGATCCAGGAGATCGCCGAGCGCAGCGGCGGGACGTGGAAGCCCAGCCCCGGCTCGGTCTACCCCACCCTCCAGCTGCTGGAGGACGAGGGGCTGATCATCAGCGAGAGCGAGGGCGGCAAGAAACTCTTCGCACTCACCGAGGCAGGTCGCGCCGCGGCCGAGGAGGGCCCGGAGGCTCCTTGGGAGGAGGCCTCGCGCGGTGTCGACTGGGAGGCGCTGCACGAGATCCGGCAGGCCGGCTTCGGTCTGATGGAGGCGTTCGGCCAGGTCTGGAAGGCCGGCAGCAAGGAGCAGCGCGAGAAGGCTCTCACGGTCATCAACGAGGCCCGCAAGAAGCTGTACCTGATCCTCGCCGACGAGGACTGACTGCGGCCCGCGGGCGCCCGGCGGCACACCACCGCCGGGCGTCTTCGCGTCCGTCCCCTCAGTGCACCAGCGACCCGAGGCGGCGCAGCGACTCGTTCAGTGCCGCCGTCGCCGAGTCCTTCAGCTTGCCCGCCATGAGGGAGACCGCCGCGCCGGTGAACTCCCCGTCGATGCGCACCGAGGTGCCGTCGGCGTCCGGTGTCAGCGTGTAGCGCGTGGCGACGGTCACGGCCATCGGGCCCTTGCCGCGGATGGCGAGCACACGGCCGGGCACCAGTTCCTCGACGGTCCAGACGACCTCGGCCGGGAAGCCCATGAGCTTCATGTTCTCCTCGAAGGTCCCGCCCACTTCCAGGGTCTCCGGGCCGCCGCCGGGGAAGCTGGTGTGGGTCGCGTTCCACTCGCCGTACGACGACCAGTCGGTCAGCCGGGTCCACACCTTCTCGGCGGGCGCCCCGACATGTGCTTCCGCGCTGACTTCGGCCATACGACCACCCCTTGGTGTCGGCTGCTGCGTCGGGTGCAGCTACGGTGTCGCGGAAGGTAGCCGGGGCCTCCCGAACATTCAATACTGATGGATTGTCAGGAAGTGCGGGGGCGGCTCGCACGGCGGTCCCGGCAAGGCGGCGCGCGGTTCATCAGGGGAAACGGCACGATCTCATCCGTAAGGAGGAGAACCCGGTCACGCATCCCCAACCTGTGTCGGATGCGAAGATGCTGCCCACCGGGGATGCCCCGGGCCGCCGGGGCTGATGGGGTAGGGGATGTGCCACCCCGTCATTCCCAGCGGTCGGCCGCCGAGTCCGGCGAGCACCGCACACACCTCGATGCCAGGCTCACGGCCGAGCTGGCAGCGGTGGTCGCGGGTGCCCGCAGAAGGGCGGTGCGCGACGGTGACCGGCAGACCGACACGGCGCATCTGCTGCACACGCTCCTGGAGTCCGACGCCGAGGTAGGAGCTGTCTTCGAGGGTCCCCAGGTCGCACGGCTGCTCGGCTATCTGGTCCAGCGGGCCATCGGCTACGGGCTGCGCTGGCAGAGCACGGTCGAGGACTCCGGCGCCCTGCCGGCGCTCGGCGAACCCGAGCGCTGGTCGCCGGCGGCGGCGAGCGCCCTGACCGCGGCCTACGGCCGCGCGGTCCGGCGTGGCGCCGCACGCGCACGGGGGCTGGATCTGCTCGCGGCGATCCTGACGGACCCCGAGTCACGGGCCGTCGAGGTTCTCGGCCGCGCGGGCGTCGACGTGACGAGCCTTCGGGCCCGGATCGAGGCGGGGACGACGCCGGAGGACGACGCCGCCGGGCCCCTGGGTGCGGAGGAGGCCCGGGGCGGGGACGGGGTGTGGTCGACGATGCTCCCGTCGCCGCGGGTGCCGCCCGGCGCGGGTCCGCTGCCGGAGGCTCCGGCAGCCGGCGCTTGAACGGCGCCATCCAGCCCTCGGGTCCCATGAGGCGGGGCCGAGTCCGCCGCCGAAGCGGGTGCCGCGTCCAGCCTCTGAGACAGGTGCTACCCGGGGTGACGCTCATGTCGACGCCTGTCATCATGTGCCGATGCACACGTCTCAGGGGACTCGGGGCGGCCGTGACCGGGGCGCCGGCCTCGGGCTCGCCCTTGCGTCGGCACTCGCCTTCGGCGGGTCCGGTGTCGCGGCGAAGCCGCTGATCGAGGCGGGCCTCGACCCGCTCCATGTGGTGTGGCTGCGGGTCACGGGCGCCGCGCTCGTGGTGCTCCCGCTCGCCGTACGCCACCGCGCGCTGCTGCGCGCGCGCCCCGCACTGCTCGCCGGTTTCGGGCTGCTCGCCGTGGCCGGCGTCCAGGCCTGCTACTTCGCCGCCCTCTCCCGAATACCCGTCGGCGTCGCCCTGCTCATCGAGTACCTCGCGCCCGCGCTCGTGCTCGGCTGGGTGCGCCTCGTGCAACGGCGGCCCGTCACGCGCGCCGCGGCGGTCGGCGTGGTCCTCGCGGTCGGCGGACTCGCCTGTGTCGTGGAGGTGTGGTCGGGGCTGAGCTTCGACCCCGTCGGTGTGCTGCTCGCGCTCGGCGCCGCATGCTGCCAGGTCGGCTACTTCGTCCTGGCCGACCTGGGCACCGAGGCGGGCGAGGGGGCCCCGGACCCGCTCGGCGTCATCGCGTACGGACTGCTCGTCGGGGCCGCCGTACTGACGGTCGTCGCCCGCCCGTGGACCATGGACTGGTCCGTCCTCGCCGGCAGCGCGGACATGAACGGCACCCCGGTCCCGGCCGTGCTGCTGCTGGCCTGGATCGTGCTGATCGCGACGGTCCTCGCCTATGTCACCGGTGTGCTGTCCGTGCGCAGGCTCTCCCCCCAGGTGGCCGGTGTCGTGGCCTGCCTGGAAGCGGTGATCGCCACCGTGCTGGCCTGGGTGCTGCTCGGCGAGCACCTCTCGGCACCACAACTGGCCGGTGGGGCGGTCGTCCTGGTGGGCGCGTTCATCGCCCAGTCCTCGGCGCCCACGAAGGGCTCGCCGGAACCGGTCGCGAGCAGCGGCACGGAAAGAGATTTGTCCGTCCGTGGCACGGCTGCCTAAGGTGTCGCCCATGCATTCGGACGCACTCGTTCTTCCGCCCCCGGCCGCCTGAGGGCGGGCCCCCGGAATCCACGCCCGGCACACCGCCGGGCGGAACGGTGCTGCCCGCAGAAGAAGTCCACGGCCCCGATGCTCGCGGGCCTTTCCGAACTTCTGCGTATCTGCGGAGACCACAACATGCCGAATGCCGTCTCCGGCCTGCCCGTCGGGCGAGGCCTGCTCTATCTGATCGTCGCCGGTGTCGCCTGGGGCACCGCGGGCGCGGCCGCCTCCCTGGTCTACCGGACCAGCGACATGGGGCCCGTCGCCCTCTCCTTCTGGCGCTGCGCGGCCGGGCTCGTCCTGCTGCTCGCCGCCCGTCCGCTGCGCCCGCGCGCCCGCACCGCCACACCGGAACCGCCGGGGCGCCGGGCGTTGCGGGCAGGGGCGACCGGCCTCGGGCTCGCCGTCTTCCAGACCGCCTACTTCGCGGCGGTCTCGGCCACCGGACTCGCGGTGGCCACCGTCGTCACCCTCGGCGCCGGTCCCGTGCTCATCGCGCTCGGCGCCCACCTCACGCTGGGGGAGCGGCTCGGCCGAGGCGGGGCGACCGCCGTCGTCGGAGCACTCGCCGGGCTCGGGGTGCTCGTCCTCGGCAACGGGGGTGCGACCGTGCGCCCGTGGGGCGTGCTGCTCGCCGTGGTGTCGGCGGCCGGCTACTCGGTCATGACCCTGCTCACCCGCCGGTGGGGCCGCGACGGCGCGGGCGACGGGTCCGGCACCACCGTGTCGGCGTTCGCGGTCACCACCCTGATCCTGCTGCCGTTCGCCCTGGCCGAGGGGCTGTTGCCGCACACCGCCGAACCGCTGCGCCTCGGGTGGCTGATGGCGTACGTCGCCGCGGTGCCCACGGCCCTGGCCTACGCCCTCTACTTCGCGGGCGCGGCCGTCGTACGGTCCGCCACCGTGTCCGTCGTGATGCTGCTCGAACCGGTCAGCGCGGCGGTGCTCGCCGTCGCCCTGCTGGGTGAGCGGCTCACGGCGGCGACCGCCGTCGGCACCGCGCTGATGCTCGGCTCGGTCGCGGGTCTCGCCGTGACCGAGGCACGTGGGGCGCGGGCGCCGAGGGAGGAGCCGGTCCTCGTGTGACGGAACCGGTCGGCGTGCGGGTGCGGGTGCCGGTGACGGCCCCGCACCCGGGCCCCTCACGCCCGCCGTCTGCGCAGCAGGTGCTCGCGGGCCGCCGCGTCCCCGGGGCCGCCCCGCTCCGCCAGCCGGGCCTCGATCCGGTCCCGCACCTGGTCCGCCTTGTTCCCGGCGCACTTGAACTTGGCCCGGACGTCGCTGACTTCGAGCAGCAGTCCGCGGATGCCGGGCAGCATACGGCCGTACGGGGCCTCGCCCGCCGCCGGGCGGGCCGAACCGCCCTTCGGCTGGAAGTGGCCGAGCTGACGGCGCAGCAGCTCCGCCTTCTCGGCCGGATCGTCCACGATGCGGGCCGTGCAGCGGAGCTGGACCGCCGCGTAGAAGCTGGTGGGCACGCCGTGTTCGGACGGGACGTCGGGGGCCGCCAGCCAGGGGCCCGGAACGTACACATAGTCGTCGACCACGCTCAGCAGCACGTCGGGGTTCGCCTCCAGGGCCGCCCAGAGCCGGTTCGGCCGTGCCAGGTGGCCCACGGCCTCGGCGCGCTCCGCGTCGTAGGCGAAGTGGAGCGGCTGGACGTACGGCGGCTCGCCCGGCAGCCCGTTGACGGCGAGCTGCCCGAAGTCGTGCTCGGCCAGCCAGCGCTGCCACTCGGCGTCGTCATGGGGCGCGTCCCAGGGATGGATCAGCATCACAGGCCCCCGAGGTAGTCCGGCAGCGCGATGCCGGGAGACAGGTCGGCGTCGGCCTGCGGGGCGCCGTACTCCTTGCGGACCGGGATCACCCCTGCCCAGTGGGGGAGGGCGAGATCCTCGGGCTCGTCGCTCACCCCGCCGGTGCGCACCTTGGCGGAGACCTCGTCCAGGTCGAGGCGGATCACGGCCGTGGCGGCCAGCTCCTTCTTGCTGGCGGGACGGGAGTCGCGCGAGCGGCCCGGCACCACCTGGTCGACCAGCGCGTCCAGGGCGGTCTGCCGCTCCGCCGGGTCGGTGACCTGGTGGGCGATGCCGTGCACCACCACGGACCGGTAGTTGATCGAGTGGTGGAAGGCCGAGCGCGCCAGGACCAGACCGTCCACGTGCGTCACCGTGAGACAGACCGCGAGCCCGGGGTCGGACGCGTCGGACATCCGCATCGGACGCGAACCCGTCGAGCCATGGACGTAGAGCCGCTCGCCGACCCGGCCGTACAGCGTGGGCAGGACGACCGGCGCGCCGTCGCGGACGAAGCCGAGGTGGCAGACATAGCCCTCGTCGAGTATCGCGTGGACCAGGTCCTTGTCGTACGACGCCCGTTGCGGGGAGCGCGTGGGCACGGTGCGGTCGGTCGGCGTGTAGGCGGCGGGTGGCGACGTCGGCTGCTGGGTCCCTCGCATTTGTGCTCCTGATTGAACTAGTGCATAATCTTCTTTGTGCTAGGAGGGTATCGGATCGAGGGGCGACGCGCAGCAGAGATTGCGGCGAGCGTCGAGCGTGCGGTGGGTTCCGGAGACCTGGAACCGGGGCAACTGCTCCCCCCGCTGAGGGAGTTGGCGGGCGAGCTGGGTGTGAACCCCAACACCGTCGCCGCCGCGTATCGCGTGCTGCGGGAGCGCGGGGTCATCGAGACCGCCGGGCGGCGGGGCAGCCGGGTGCGCTCGGCGCCGGCCACGACGGGCCGGGACCACATCCGTGTGGACGTGCCCGAGGGGGTGCGCGACGTGTCGAGCGGGAATCCGGACCCCGCGCTGCTGCCCCCGCTGGCGCAGGCGTTCGCGGCCGCCGGGGCCGAGAGCGACCGCGCCCCGGTGCTGTACGGCGATGTCGCGGTGGAACCGGAACTGGCCCGTCTAGCACGGGCCGCCCTGGACGCCGACGGGGTGCCGGACGGGCCGCTCGCCGTGGTCTCAGGATCGCTGGACGCCGTCGAGCGGGTCCTCGCGGCCCATCTGAGACCGGGGGACACGGTCGCGGTCGAGGACCCGGGCTGGGGCAGGACCCTCGACCTCGTTCCGGCCCTCGGGCTGCGCACGGCCCCGGTCCCCGTCGACGACGAAGGGCCGCTCCCGGACGGCCTGCGCGACGCCCTGGGCGCCGGGGCGCGGGCGCTGATCGTCACGGACCGGGCGCAGAACCCGACCGGTGCCGCGATCAGCGCCGCACGCGCGCGTGCCCTGCGATCGGTGCTGCGCGACCACCCCGGGACCCTGCTGATCGAGGACGACCACGGCCACGGGATCGTCGACGTGCCCCTCCATCCGCTGGCCGGGGTCACCCGGCACTGGGCCTTCGTGCGCTCGGCCGCCAAGGCGTACGGCCCTGATCTGCGGCTCGCCGTGCTCACCGGCGACAGCGTCACCGTGGACCGGGTCCGGGGGCGGCAGCGGCTGGGGCCCGGATGGGTGAGCCGGATCCTGCAGCGCGCCCTGGTGCGACTGTGGGCCGACGGCGCGGTGGACGCGCGGGCGGTGGCGGCCGCGTACGGAAGGCGTCGCGACGGACTGATCGACGCGCTGGCGGCACGCGGTGTCGTGGCCCACGGGGTCAGCGGGATGAACGTGTGGGTTCCGGTGCGGGACGAGACCGGTGCGGTCGCGCGGCTGCTGCACGCGGGCTGGTCCGTCGCGCCCGGCGCCCGCTTCCGGATGAGCGCGCCGCCCGGCATCCGGATCAGTGTCTCGGCGCTGGCCGAGGAGGAGACCGGACCGCTGGCGGACGCGGTCGCCGCCGCCCTCGGCCCGGGTCCCGCCCGCAGCTACGTCTAGTGCTGGTGCCGGGAAGGTTTGCCACAAAGCCCGCGGCGAGGTGCAGCGCCGGGCGTCCCGAGCCGGTGAACCTTTCCGGTCGCCGTCGATGGTGAGCTGCCGCTCCACGCGCCGTGCGTGTGAACAGCCGCACGCCGAGGGCCTGCTCCAGGGTGGCGACGCGTTTGGAGACGGTCTGCTGCGTGATCGACGACTCGGCCGCGGCGTCCTGGAACCGCCCCGCGTCCGCGGCGGCCACGAAGGTGCGCACAGCGTCGAGATCCACGCCGCGCATGGTGATGACACAACCGATGGTTGTGACGTGCCGGTCCATCGGTTGTTTGATCCGGCCGTCCGTCACTCGCTTTGATACCGGTGGTCAGGGTGCGGTTGCCGGGGTCGGTGGCGGGGTGCGTGGGGTATGACGGGCGGACGGGCGCTGGGCCGGCGGTTCGGCTGGCTGTGGGCGGCGTACGCGGTCAGCGCGTACGGCACCGGACTCGGGTTCGGAGCGTTTCCCCTGATCGCGGTCCTTGTGCTGCACTGCGGCCCGGCTCAGGTGGCGGCGCTGGCCGCCGCGGGGCGGGCCGTGGGAGCCGTACTGGCGGTGCCGCTGGGTCCGTGGGTGGAGTTCCGCCGCAAGCGGCCGGTCATGATGACGATGGACCTGGCGCGGTTCGCGGCGCTGGCCAGCGTCCCCGTCGCGTACGCGTTCGGCCGGCTCGGCTTCGCACAACTCCTCGTCGTCTCCGTCCTCGTCGCCGCGGCCGACATCGCCTTCAGGGCGGCCGGCGGCGCGTACCTGAAGACGCTCGTACCGCCGGAGCACCTGCTCGTCGCGAACAGCCGGTTCGAGTCCACGACATGGACCGCGACGGTGCTCGGACCACCCCTCGGCGGGGCCGCGATCGGGATGTTCGGCCCGGTGATCACCGTGCTGGCCGACGCGGTCAGCCATCTGCTCTCGGCCCTGGGCATCCGTGCCGTGGGCGGGAGCGAGCCGCGCCCCGCGCGAAGCGGTGCGGCGCGCATGCGGGCGGCCGACCTGCTGGAGGGATGGCGCCACATTCTCACCCATCCCGGGCTGCGCCCGCTGTTCTTCAACACGATCGTCGTCAACGGCCTGATCATGGCCTCCGAGCCGTTGCTCGCCGTCCTGATGCTGGGCCGCCTCGGGTTCGCGCCCTGGCAGTACACCCTCGCGTTCGCGGCCCCCTGTGTCGGTGGCCTCGTCGGCTCACGCCTCGCGCGGCCGCTCGCGGCGCGGTTCGGGCGGCATCAGGTGCTGTTCGCCAGCGGAGTGCTGCGCGCCTGCTGGTCCCTCGGGCCGGCCTTCGTCCGGCCCGGCGTCCCCGGGATCGTGCTCGTCATCGTCGTCCAACTGGGCCTGGTGACCTGCTGCGGCGTGTACAACCCCCTGCTGGCCACCTATCGGCTCGACCACACCGCCCCCGACCGGGTCGCCCGCACCCTGTCCGCGTGGGCGGTCAGCAGCAGCACCTCCATCGCGGCCCTCACCGCCCTGTGGGGCCTGCTCGCCGCCCTCACCGGCCCCCGTACCGCGCTCGCGGCCGCCGGAGTCCTCCTTCTGGCCACCCCGCTGCTGCTCCCGCGCCGCGAGGACGCGCCCCGGAGCGAGCCCACGGACGCCGGAGTCCGGGAAGCCGTCGACCGGGCCTGAGGCCGAGGCCTCGGTCGCTACTTCCGGTCGCGGGCGCCGGGCCTGCTCCGGGACTGGGTCAGTGCCGCGCCCGCCAGCACGATCACCGCGCCGACCGGGGTGGACCAGGTCAGCGACTCGCCCAGGATCGCCACTCCCGCGGCGGTGGCGATAACGGGGATGAAGTACGTGACCATCTGGGCCGTGGTGGGCCCGACCTCCGCGACCAGACCGTACTGGAGCAGCACGGCGAGTCCCGTGCCCAGCGCGCCGAGGGCCGCGACCGCGAGCAGCGGGAGCAGTGGGAAGCGGCTCGGCAGGGTCGTGAACAGCGGTGTGACCACGGCCAGTTGCACGGTGGCGAGGAACAGCTGGGCGCCGGTCAGGGACAGATGGGAGTGGCCGGTGCCGGCCAGGGTGCGGCGCACATGGATCCAGCCGATGGGGTAGCTGAGCGAGGCGAGCAGGGCCATCGCCATGCCCGTCATGTCCAGGCCGTGGAAGCCCTGCCAGGCGCCGAGAACCGTGAGCACGCCCAGGAAGCCGAGGCCGAGCCCCGCGACCCGGCGCCGCGTCGGCCGGTCCTCCGAGAGCGCGACCAGCGACAGGACCATGCCCCACAGAGGTGACGTGGCGTTGCAGATCCCGGCGAGCGTGGACGGGATCGTCAGCTCCGAGTACGCGAAGAGCGAGAACGGCAGTGCGTTGAGCAGGAACGCCGCGACGGTGAGATGGCCCCAGGTGCGGACGCCGCGCGGCAGGCGTTCGCGCTTGACGGCCATCGCGGCGGCGAGCACCGCCGTCCCGAACACCAGGCGGCCGAGGGTGACCTGGAACGGGGCGTACGCCTGCGTGCCGACCTTGATGAAGAGGAAGCTGAAGCCCCAGATCAGCGACAGGACGCCGAAACGGAGCCGCCAGTCGAGGGCGGTCCGGCGGCGTGGGGCGACGGGGGTGTCGATGGTGGCTCGTTGGGTGGCGACGGTGCTCATGACCGTAACCATGACGCAGCCGACCTCGTAGCACAATTGAGATTTCGCACGGGATATCTCGTAGGATCGCTTACATGTTGAGCCTTGAGCGCCTCCGCACCCTCGACGCCCTCGCCCGGCACGGCTCGGTCAGCGGCGCGGCCGAGGGACTGCATGTGACGACCTCGGCCGTCTCCCAGCAGATGGCCAAGCTGGAACGCGAGGTGGGTCAGCAGCTCCTGGCCAAGAACGGCCGGGGCGTGCGGCTCACGGACGCGGGCCGGCTCCTCGCCGACCATGCGGCGCGCATCCTGTCACAGGTGGAGCTGGCCCAGGCCGATCTGGAGGCACAGCGCGGGCAGGTGGCCGGCGAGCTGCGTCTGTCGGCCTTCCCCACCGCGGCACGCGGGCTCTTCCCGACGGCGCTCGCCGCACTGCGGTCGGACCACCCCGCTCTGCGTCTGCGTTCGTGCGAGCTGGAGCCGGAGGCCGGGGTCGCCGGTGTGGTGCGCGGCGACCTCGACCTGGCGGTCGTCCTCGACTGGTACAACAAGCCGATGCCGCTGCCGGACGGCCTCGTCAAGGCGGCGATCCTGGACGATCCGGCCGATGTGGCGGTGCCCCTGGGACACCGGCTCGCCGACCGGCCGGACGCCGATCTCGGGGAGTTCGCCGACGACGAGTGGATCACCTGGGGCGAGGGCGAGTTCTGCCACGAGTGGCTCGTCTTCACCCTGCGCTCCAGGGGCGTCGAACCCCGCATCGGACACCGGGCCGCCGAGACCCACACCCAGCTGGGCCTGGTGGCCGCCGGGCTCGGCGTGTGCATCGCCCCCCTGCTGGGGCGCGATCCGATGCCGGCCGGCGTGGTGACCGTGCCGCTGCGGCAGCAGGTGCGCCGGCATGTCTACGTGGTCTGGCGCGCCGACGCCGACCGCCGCCCGTCGATCCGGGCGGCGGTGGAGGCGCTCCGGGCGGCGGGGCAGGCCGTGGCGGCCGGCTGACAGGCCGCCGACGGACTACATCTGACCCAGCTTGCGGAAGTCCCAGGAGACGATCTTCGTCGGGGTCAGCCGCAGCCAGGCGTGGCGGCCGTCGTACGGCATCTCGTCCAAGCCGAAGTTCTTGCGTGCGAACAACGTCTCCGGCAGGTCGAGTTCGGCGCACAGCTCCCCGGTGCGAGGGCTCTCGCCCACGAACTCGATCGTGCCGGACAGCTCGGCGCCGCGCAGCTGCTCGTACTCCTCGCCCGTGTCCACGACGATGGCCACCCGCGGATCGCGGCGCAGATCGGCCCAGCGCTTGCTGCGCACCACGGAGTACAGCCACAGCGAGGTGCCGTCCCAGGCGAACCACAGGGCGCTGACATGCGGGGAGCCGTCGGCCGAGACGGTCGCGACCCGGCAGGTGCGCTGGGTGGCGAGGAACGCGTCCAGCTCGCCGGGCGACATCATGATCTTCCGGCCTCGGCGCTGAGTCTCCGCCATCCGGTTCCCCCTCTTCTTCTCCCACGTCGTGCCAGAGAGATCCTCTGACATCACGTCAGAAAAGAATGGAGCGTTCTGCGCCCGCCCGCAACGGTCGTCCTGCGCCGTCCGCTGTTGTGGTACGTCTGGCCGTGTCCGTCGTGTGTCCTCCTTCGCCCGTCGTACGCCCGCGCTTCTCCGTCGTACGTCTGCCCGTTCGCCTTCCACCCGCCCCCGGCAGTCGCTACGCTCGCCCGTCCGGCCATCGACGACAAGGGGAGCCGTGCCGTCGTACGAACAGCTCAGCGAACTCCTCGAGCCGCGCACCACGGTGCTGATGACCGTCGAGTGCCAGCAGGGTGTCGTGGGACCGGACAGCGCGCTGCCCGAACTCGCCCGGCAGGCTCGCTCCTCGGGCGCGCTCGCCAACGTGGCCCGGCTGGTCGCGGCCGCGCACCAGGGTGGGGTCCAGGTGATCCACGCGATCGCCGAACGCCGTCCCGACGGCCGGGGCGCCAACCGCAACGCGCGCCTCTTCCACGCGGCCGAGCGGCTTCCGGTGCAGCAGCTGTCGGGCTCCACGGCGGTCCGCGTCGCCGCACCCATCGAGGTGACGGAGGAGGACTTCGTCGTACGCCGACTGCACGGCCTGTCGCCCCTCGCGGGCACCGAGGTCGACGCGCTGCTGCGCAACCTGGGCTGTCGCACCCTGATCGTCACCGGAGTCTCCGCCAACGTGGCGATCCCCAACACCGTCTTCGACGCCGTCAACCACGGCTACACCGCGGTCGTGCCCGCGGACGCCATCGCGGGAGTGCCCCCCGACTACACTCCCGCGATGATCCGCAACACCCTCGCATTGGTCGCCACGGTCGCGACCACGGACGAGGTACTGGCCTGTCTTGCGCCACGGCACCGGGCCCCACGGCCCTGAGCGGGTGCGTTCAGGCGAGCGTGATCTCGTCCCCGGACACCGAGATCTTCGCGGCGGGCAGCGGCTGGGTCGCCGGACCCTTCTTGACACTGCCGTCGGTCGCGGAGAACTGGCTGTTGTGACAGGGGCAGGTGATCACGCCGTCGGCGATGTCCTTCACAGCGCAGCCCTGGTGGGTGCACTTGGACGAGAACGCCTTGAACGTGCCCGCGGACGGCTGGGTGACCACCACACCCTGGTCGGCGAAGACCTTGCCGCCGCCCTCAGGGATGTCGGAGGTCTTGGCCAGCACCTTGCCGCCGGAGCCGCTCACGGCGCCACCGCCGCCCGTGCTGCCGCCGCCCGCCGTGCTGGTGCTGCCGGCCGTGCTGTCGTTCTGTGAGCCGGTGGAGCTGGAGGAGTTGTCGTTGGAGCCTCCGCACGCGGTCAGCGCGACGGCGAGTCCCGTCGCGCCGACCGCCGCAACGACCGTGCGGCGGGCCGGTGCCGAGACGGGCTGGAGCGATTCGCTGGTCATGCTGACGTTCCCTTCCACGGATTTTCCCTTGTTCGTCGGGTGGTACGGCCTGCGGTCAGTCGCTGTTCAGATGGTGCCGAGATCTTGACCGCTCCGAGATCAGGCGGGCGTAAGACACGGCTGTCGTTCCGCTGTCAGAGGGACGCGACGTGCGAGAGACCGCCTCACCCAGGGCGCTGTGCGGCGGGCCCGGTCGGTGGGGTGGGTCGGCGTTCGGAGCGGGGCCCCAGGCCCCCGATCAGTGGGCGCCGGGTTCCTCGTAGGGGATGCGGTTCACGTGCAGGACCGCGCCCAGAGTGCCCCACTCGTCGCGCCGAGCTTGGTGAGCGGCCGAGGGCTACCTCAGCATCGTGGTCTCGGCGTACGGCCGGCACGCGATGGTGCACCGGACGCTGCTCCAGACCGGGGTGACGGCCCGGGCGGACTTCGTCCTGCACGGCAGGCCGCACAGGCGCCACGCCAGGCCGGAGCACGCGGCCGGCACGTTGTCGTGACCATGTGCCCGCCGCAGTGGCCGTAGCGGATGTCGGCTCCGGTCTCCGGGCGCGGCGCCGACGCGGAGCGGCCGCGGCCCAGCCACGTCAGAACCCGGCCGGCCCCACCGGGTCCCTGGGCAGCCGGGAGCGCGTCGCCCCCTCTACAGCGCGCGCCGGGAGCACATGGCCGGACCTCGTCGGCTGTCACGCTCGGTTACTATGCTCACTTCATGCCGGAGGCCGGACGTAAGGGGCGTGCTTGTGTCCCTTGGGAGTTGACCGTGGAACGTAAGACGAACGAGCTGCAGGGCCCCGGAAGATGCTGAGGGGGGTCACCGCGACTCGCTACATCACGCCCCTGCGTGAGGGCGGCTCGCTGCCGGGGCTCGTCGAGGGCGACGACCGCGGGATCTACGTCATGAAGTTCAGCGGCGCGGGCCAGGGCCGTAAGACCCTGGTCGCCGAGGTCGTCTGCGGCGAACTCGCCCGCCGGCTGGGCTTCCGGGTGCCCCCGCTGGTGACGGTCGATCTCGATCCCGTCCTGGGGCTCGGCGAACCCGACCAGGAAGTGCAGGAACTCCTCAAGGCGAGCGGCGGGCTCAATCTCGGGATGGACTTCCTCAGCGGTGCGATCGGCTACGACCCGCTCGCGTTCGAGATCGGTCCCGAGGAGGCCGGGCGGATCGTCTGGTTCGACGCGCTGGTGGGCAACGTCGACCGCTCCTGGCGCAACCCCAACCTGCTGATGTGGAACGGCGACCTGTGGCTCATCGACCACGGCGCCACCATGATCTGGCACCACAACTGGCCCGGCGCCGAGACCTCCGCCGCGCGGCCCTACGACGCCTCCGACCACGCCCTGCTCCCCTTCGCACCCGATGTCGCGGGCGCGGCCGCCGCACTCGCGCCTCTGGTCACCGAGGAACTGCTGGCCGAGGTGACCGCCGAGATCCCGGACGCGTGGCTGACCGGCGAGCCCGGCTTCGACACCCCGGACGCGCTGCGCCGCGCGTACGCACGGCCGCTGATCGCCCGCGCCCCCGTCGTCCACGAACGCATCAACGGAATCGAGGAGGCGCGGTGACCGAGCGCCACATCGTCAGCAGCCGGGTGAGCGACCGGGAGGTCTTCGAGTACGCCCTGCTCCGGGTCGTACCGCGGGTCGAGCGCGGGGAGTGCATCAACGCGGGCGTGCTCGTCTACTGCCGCGCCAAGGCCTACGTCGGCGCCCGCACCCACCTCGACGAGGCCCGCTTGCGGGCCCTCGACCCCGAGGCGAACGTGGCGGGCGTGCGGGCCGCGCTGAGCGCCGTCGAGAACGTGTGCGCGGGGGGCGCGTCGGCCGGGCAGGCGGCGCGCGACGACGCCGGACGGCGCTTCCGCTGGCTGATCGCGCCCCGCTCGACGGTCGTCCAGCCCGGACCGGTGCACACCGGACTGACCACCGACCCGGCGGCCGAGACCGAGCGGTTGCTCGACCTCCTGGTGAGGTAATGGATCACACGCACCCGGTGTGCCGTTGACACCGGGTGCCAGGGCTTCTAGCGTCACGTCTACTGAAGGTACTAAGCGGTCGCTCACCCATCGGGCGCACCGCGGGAGCCGCAGACGTTCCGAAGGTGTTTAGGGCTTTCCAAGGGCGAGGAGAACCAGCAATGTCCACCACTGAGCAGCGGGTCGCCGTCGTGACCGGCGGTGCGCGCGGCGTCGGCGCGGCCACCGCCGTACGGCTGGCCGCCGAGGGCCGTGCGGTCGCGGTGATCGACCTCGACGAGGCCGCGTGCAAGGACACCGTCGAGAAGATCACCGCCGCGGGCGGCAAGGCCGTCGCCGTCGGCTGCGACGTCTCGGACGAGGCACAGGTCGAGGCGGCGGTGGCCCGCATCGCCGAGGAGCTGGGCGCGCCGACGATCCTCGTCAACAACGCGGGTGTGCTCCGCGACAACCTGCTGTTCAAGATGAGCGTCTCGGACTGGGACACCGTCATGAACGTGCACCTGCGCGGCGCCTTCCTGATGTCGCGGGCCTGCCAGAAGCACATGGTCGACGCGAACTTCGGCCGGATCGTGAACCTCTCCTCGTCCTCCGCGCTCGGCAACCGCGGCCAGGTGAACTACTCCGCCGCCAAGGCCGGTCTGCAGGGCTTCACCAAGACCCTGGCCAAGGAACTGGGCAAGTTCGGCATCACCGCCAACGCCGTCGCCCCCGGCTTCATCGCCACCGAGATGACCAAGGCCACCGCCGACCGGGTCGGCATGGGCTTCGACGACTTCAAGGCCGTGGCCGCCACCCAGATCCCCGTGCAGCGCGTCGGCGAGCCCGAGGACATCGCCAACGCGATCGCCTTCTTCACGGGCGAGGCGGCCGGATTCGTCTCCGGCCAGGTGCTGTACGTGGCCGGCGGGCCGCTCGACTAGGTCCGAGGAGAACACGAACATGACGGAACTGCCCGAACTCTCCGGCAAGGTCGCCCTCGTCACGGGTGCCAGCCGCGGCATCGGCTACGGCGTCGCCGAGGCGCTGGTCGCCCGCGGCGACCGGGTCTGCATCACCGGCCGCAACGAGGACGCCCTCAAGGAGGCCGTCGAGAAGCTCGGCGCCGACCGCGTCATCGGTGTCGCCGGCAAGGCCCACGACGAAAGCCACCAGGCCGCCGCAGTGGACCGCACCATGGAAGCCTTCGGCCGGGTCGACTTCCTGGTCAACAACGCCGGGACGAACCCGGTCTTCGGCCCGATCGCCGACCTCGACCTCAACGTGGCGCGCAAGGTGTTCGAGACCAATGTCGTCTCGGCGCTCGGCTTCGCCCAGCGGACCTGGCACGCCTGGCAGAAGGAGAACGGCGGCGCGATCGTCAACATCGCCTCGGTGGCCGGTCTGTCCGCCTCGCCGTTCATAGGCGCCTACGGCATCAGCAAGGCCGCCATGATCAACCTGACCATGCAGCTCGCGCACGAGTACGCGCCTCTGGTGCGGGTCAACGCCATCGCCCCGGCCGTGGTGAAGACGAAGTTCGCGCAGGCCCTGTACGAGGGCCGGGAGGAGGAGGCCGCCGCGGCCTATCCGCTCCGCCGGCTCGGCGTGCCCTCGGACATCGGTGGCACCGCCGCGTTCCTGACGTCGGACCAGTCCGACTGGATCACCGGTCAGACGCTCGTCGTCGACGGCGGCATGTTCCTGAACGCCGGAGTCTGATGAGGTGAGCCGTCGACACGGGCGCCCGTGGACAGAAAGGGCGCCCGTGTCGACGTATACGAGACACTCAGACGGATGACAACGTCGTCATATACGCGCTGATCACAAGCACTTCGCGAACTCGGTCCGGGCGGCCGGAGGCTGCGGTAGGGTCTGCCGCCAACCCGTGGAACGGCTGATCGAGGAGTGTGCGCGTGTTCAACCCGAACCGTTGTCTGCGTCCGCTGGCGGCGATCGCGTCCATATCCCTGGTGGCCGGCTGCGGCGCGCTCTCCTCGGGTTCCTCCGACGACAAGGCGCCGATCGTCGTCGGCACCACCAGCGCCCCCAGCACACTCGACCCCGCCGCGTCCTGGGACGGCTCCTGGGAGCTGTTCCGCAACATCTACCAGACCCTGCTGAGCTATCCGACCGGTGCGTCGGTGCCCCAGCCCGACGCCGCGGACTTCTGCGCCTTCACCGACGCGACGAACCGCGTCTACCACTGTGTGCTGCACAAGGGCATGACGTTCTCCGACGGAAGAGCGCTGGACGCGCGTGCCGTGAAGTACTCCATCGACCGGATCCGCACGATCAACGTGGCGGGCGGCCCCGCGGGCCTGCTGGGCAGCCTCGACAACATCACCACGCGCGGCGACCGGGAGATCGTCTTCCACCTCAACAAGCCCGACGCCACGTTCCCCTTCGTGCTGGCCACCCCCGCCATGTCGATCGTCGACCCCGACGCCTACCCGGCCGGCTCGCTGCGCAAGGACGGCAAGGTCCTCGGCTCCGGCCCCTACAGCCTCAAGGCGTACCGGGAGGGCAAGCAGGCCGAGCTCGTCCGCAACACCCGCTACAAGGGGTACGCCGAGCTCCACAACGACGCGGTCACCATCCGCTACTTCCAGGACTCGGGCGCGATGGTCTCCGCGCTGCGCGAGAAGCAGATCGACGTCACCTACCGGGGGCTCGCCGCCCCCGACATCGTCGCCCTGCAGAACCAGGCCTCCAAGGAGTCGCTCCAGCTGATCGAGGGCGCGGGCACCGAGATCAGCTACCTCGTGTTCAACCCCAAGGACCCCTGGGTGGGCAGACTCGCCGTGCGCCGCGCCGTCGCCCAGATCGTCGACCGCCCGGCGATCGCCCACAAGGTGTACAAGGACACCGTCGACCCGCTGTACTCGATGGTCCCCAAGGGGCTCACCGGGCACACCGCGGGTTTCTTCGACGACTACGGGGACCCCAGTGTCCCCAAGGCGCGCAAGATCCTTTCGGACGCGCACATCACCGGCAAGGTCCCGCTCACCCTCTGGTACACCACCGACCGCTACGGCTCCGAGACCGGCCCGGAGTTCCAGGAGCTCAAGAGCCAGCTCGAAGGCTCGGGTCTGTTCACCGTCACCCTCAAGAGCCGTCCCTGGAAGACCTACGAGGAGGGCTACCGCAAGGGCGAGTACCCGGGGTTCGGGCGCGGCTGGTTCCCCGACTTCCCCGACGCCGAGAACTTCATCGCTCCCTTCGTGGGCGAGCAGAACGCGCTGGGTACGCCCTACCCGGCGCCGAAGATCACCGGAGTGCTGCTGCCCGAGTCCCGGCGCGAGAGCGACCGTGCGAAGGTGGTCGAGGAGTTCCAGCAGGCGCAGCAGATCCTCGTCGACGACGCCCGGCTGCTGCCGCTGTGGCAGGGCAAGCAGTTCGTCGCGGCCAACGAGGACATCTCCGGCGGGGAGCAGGCCCTGGACCCGTCGACGATCATGCTGATGTGGGAGCTGTCCCGCAAAACCAGCTGGTAGACCGGGCCCCGGGCGGGGTTCGGGCGCGGGTTGTCAGTGGTCGCCTGTAGGTTCTTGACCTGGAAGTGACCGCACATCGGAGGAAGTTGACGTGACCGACATCGCCATGCTGCCGGAGTCCTGGCGGGGCGTTCTGGGCGACGAGTTGCAGCAGCCCTACTTCAAGGAGCTGACGGAGTTCGTCGAGGAGGAGCGCGCCAAGGGTCCCGTCTATCCTCCGCGCGAGGAGGTCTTCGCCGCGCTCGACGCCACGCCGTACGACAAGGTGAAGGTGCTCGTCCTCGGTCAGGACCCGTACCACGGCGAGGGCCAGGGACACGGCCTCTGCTTCTCCGTGCGTCCCGGGGTGAAGACCCCGCCCTCGCTGCGGAACATCTACAAGGAGATGCACCAGGAGCTGGACACCCCGATCCCGGACAACGGCTATCTGATGCCGTGGGCCGAGCAGGGCGTGCTGCTGCTGAACGCGGTGCTCACAGTGCGTGCCGGTGAGGCGAACTCGCACAAGGGCCGAGGCTGGGAGAAGTTCACGGACGCGGTGATCCGCGCGGTGGCCGGCCGACCCGATCCGGCCGTCTTCGTGCTGTGGGGCAACTACGCGCAGAAGAAGCTCCCCCTCATCGACGAGACCCGGCATGTCGTCGTCAAGGGCGCGCACCCCTCGCCGCTGTCGGCGAAGAAGTTCTTCGGATCGCGCCCCTTCACGCAGATCAACGAGGCGGTGGCCCGGCAGGGACATGAGCCGATCGACTGGACGATCCCCAACCTGAAGTGAGGGGCGCGGGGCGGGCCGGAACCCGGTCCGGACCTGCCCGGCCACCGGTCGTCCCGGGTCGTCACCGGCTTGGCCCAGCG
Source organism: Streptomyces sp. NPDC001222 (assembly GCF_042896945.1). Taxonomy (NCBI): domain Bacteria; kingdom Bacillati; phylum Actinomycetota; class Actinomycetes; order Kitasatosporales; family Streptomycetaceae; genus Streptomyces; species Streptomyces sp. NPDC001222. The sequence goes on along the minus strand of NZ_JBIAXT010000013.1, from coordinate 161,198 downwards.
TCCTGCGGAGCCGCCTGAGCGTGATTGTCGGCGGGGGCGGCTAGCGTCGTGGTGACGGGCGACGAGCGTGGAGGACGCGGTGGCGGAGCGACAGGGGCAGGCGGCGCGGGACGCCGTGATGGGCCGGATCGGTCAGGTCGTCATGCTGCACCACGGCGGCGACCGCGAGGAGGCCCGGGACCGCTTCCTGGGCCTGTGGGCCGAGATCGGCGAGGACGGCGACCCGCTGCACCGCTGCACGGTGGCGCACTACATGGCGGACACCCAGGACGACCCGACGGACGAGCTGGCCTGGGACCTCAGAGCGCTGTCGGCCGCCGAGGAACTCAGTCACGAGCGCCTCGCCGGAGACGACGGGGTGCTCGCCGTCCGCGCGTTCTTCCCCTCCCTGCATCTGAACCTGGCCGCGGACTATGTGAAGCTGGGCCGCTGCGAGGCCGCTCGCTCCCATCTGAGCCGGGCGCGCGGCACGGCCGACGCGCTCGGCGACGACGGCTACGGCGACGGCATCAGAACGGCGATCGCCCGCCTGGAGCGGCGGCTCGCGGAGACCGGGATGAACAGCCCACCCGAGCCGGGCCCCCCGGAAGGCCCGGGCGGAGAGACCCTGGGGCCTCCGCGACGCCGGTCGTGAACGCGGGTCATCAGCGACCCGCGGCGGCGAGCCGACGGTGGTGCGGTGCCGCGCCCGCTCACCGGCCGTAGGTGCTTTGGCAGATGTCCGCCTCCGGGCTGCCCGGTCGCCACCCTCCATAGCTGCGCCCGAGCGCGCACACGTCCGCGTTCCCTGGGAACGGAGCGGGAGCCGCCGGTGGTGCCTCCGTGCGATGGCCGGGACGCCTCGGGTGCGGGGACGTGGACCGCTGGTGCGGGGCGTCCGTCCGCGCGGTGGTGGGGGCCGTGCCGGCCGTGCGTCCCGTGTCGGCGCCGGCCGACGGAGAGCGGGAGGCCCCGACCCGCGCCAGCGCCTCCCGCGCCGGGGCCTGCACGACGTGGCGTGCCGCGCTGCCCTCCGCTCGCGGCGCCGAGGACTGCGAGGGTGCCCGGGGCGGGAGCGGAGCGGACGGCCGCTGGACGGTCACACAGCCGGAGAGGGCCGAGACGGCCACGGTGACCAGGAGCGTCGCACTCGTCGTCGTTCGCTGCACCCGAGCAACTCTGCTGGTTTCGGCGGGCTTTGGGGCGCCGACGGGCGGAGGATGCCCCGCACGGGTGACCTCACTCCCCGGTGGCCCCGTCGATCCGTTCGCGGATCAGATCGGCGTGCCCGTTGTGACGGGCGTACTCCTCGATCATATGGGTGTATATCCAGCGCAGGTTGAAGGGCTCGTCGGTGAACCGGCTCCGGCCCTGGGAGAGGTCGTCCAGACCGAGTGCGGCGGCGTGACGCCGGGCGACCTCGATCTCCCCCTGCCAGGTGGCGTACGCCGCCTCCCAGGTGTCCTCCTCGGTGAGGTGGAACTCCCCGTCCTCGTCCTCGTCGCTGAAGTAGATGGGCCCGGGGTCGTCACCGACGAGCACCTTGCGGAACCAGCCGCGTTCCACCTCCGCCATGTGCCGCACGAGCCCCATCAAGGACAGCTCGGACGGTTCGACCGCGGCGGTCCTGAGCTGGGCGTCGGTGAGACCCTCGCACTTCCACGCGAGCGTGTGGCGGTGATAGTCGAGCCAGCCTTCGAGCATGGCTCGTTCGTCGGCGTTCGTGGCGGGTGAGGGGCGCTGGGCAGTCATGTCGACATCCTGGCCCACCCCCACCCGCCCCCGCCACGCATTTCTGCGGGGCACCCGGCCGCCGGTGTCCCTGCGGCACCGCGGTCGTATGCTTCCGACGAGGTAACCGTAGGCAACCCCAGGAGACGCCCCGTGAAGGTCGGCTGCATCGGACTCGGTGACATCGCGCAGAAGGCGTACCTGCCGGTGCTCGGGCTGCAGCCGGGTGTCGAACTGCATCTTCAGACCCGGACCCCCGCGACCCTGCACCGCGTCGCCGACAGCCTTCATCTGCCCGAGGGGCGACGGCACACCGGTCTGGACGCGCTTCTCGACCAGGACCTCGACGCCGCGTTCGTCCACGCGCCCACCGAGGCCCACCCCGAGATCGTCGCCCGGCTGCTGGAGGCGGGTGTCCCGACGTACGTCGACAAGCCCCTCGCCTATGAACTCGCCGAGTCAGAACGGCTGGTGCGGCTCGCGGAGGAGCGCAACGTCAGCCTGGCGGTGGGCTTCAACCGGCGCCACGCACCCGGGTACGTACAGTGCGCCGACCATCCGCGCGAGCTGATCCTGATGCAGAAGAACCGCGTCGGGCTGCCCGAGGAGCCCCGCACCATGATCCTCGACGATTTCATCCATGTCGTGGACACGCTGCGGTTCCTGGTCCCGGGGCCGGTCGACGACGTGACGGTACGGGCCCGTGTCGAGGGCGGCCTGCTGCACCATGTGGTGCTCCAGCTGGCCGGTGAGGGGTTCACCGCGCTCGGTGTGATGAACCGGCTCAGCGGTTCGGCCGAGGAGATCCTGGAGGTCTCCGGGCAGGACACCAAGCGGCAGGTGCTCAACCTGGCCGAGATCATCGACCACAAGGGCCAGCCGACGCTGCGGCGGCGCGGGGACTGGGTGCCGGTCGCCCGGCAACGCGGTGTCGAGCAGGCCACGCTCGCCTTCCTCGACGCCGTCCGCGCCGGCAAGGTGCTCAGCGCCCGTGACGCACTGGCGACCCATGAGCTGTGCGAGCGGGTGGTAGCTGCGGTGCAGGAGCGTTCCGGCGCGCTCTGAGCGCCCGGACGCCCTCCGTCGCGCCCAGCGCGGCGATCACCAGCAGGGCACCGTGCACCGGCCAGTCGCCGTAGCGATCGTAGGGCGTCATGCCGTGGGCGAGCGGGACGTCGTAGACCATGGACGCGCTCCGGCCGGTGCCGAGCCAGGACCCGACGCGCTCACCGCTCGGCCCGTAGACGGCGGAGACGCCGGTCAGGGTGGCGTGGACCATCGGGCGCCCCGTCTCCGCGGCGCGCAGCGCGGCCAGTGAGGCGTGCTGCTCCGGCGCCCAGCTGTGCTGGAACGTCGACGTCGAGGACTGCGCGAGCAGCAGCCCGGCCCCGTCCTCCGCGAGATGGCGGCTCATGTCGGGGAACGCGGACTCGAAGCAGACCATGGGGCCCACGCGCAGCCCATGACCGACGTTCATGATCACCTGTTCGGTGCCCCGCCTGCGGTCCTCCTGCGCCGCCCTGCCCACGGAGGTGGCCCAGCCGAGCACGGAACGTGCCGGTATGTACTCGCCGAACGGGACCAGCCGCATCTTGTCGTAGCGGTCGCCCGTCGGACCCTGCGGGCCGATGAGCACGGAGCTCTTGTAGATACCGGGACGGTCGGAGCGTCGGGCGTCGACGTTGACGAGGACGTCGGCCTTCACCAGCCGGGACAACGCCGCGACCCGGTCCGCGAGGTCGGGCCGCTGCGAGAGATCGAAACCGACGCTGCTCTCGCCCCACACGACCAGGTCCACGTCCTGCCCGGCGAGACCACGGGTCAGCTGCTCCTCGCGCTCGAACCGTCTGGTGCCGCTGTCCGCGCCGTCTATGACGCCCGGCTGGACGACGGCGACGCGTACCCGCCCGTCGATGTCCGGACGCGGCGACCAGCCCCATGCCGCCGATGCCGCCGCGGCCGTCGCGACGAGCCCGGCCACGGCCGGAACACGTGACGCCCGCACCGCCACGAGCATCGCGACGGCGATGTTGACGCCGACCACCAGGAAGCTCAGCAGCCAGACCCCGCCGACCGACGCCAGCCGCAGCGCGGGTTCCACCTGCCACTGGCTCGAACCGAGCAGCCCCCAAGGGCCGCCGAGCCCCTGCCAGGAGCGGACCAGCTCGACCAGCAGCCAGCCGGACGGCAGGACGAGCAGGGCTGCGCCGAACCGCCGTGCTGAGGGCAGCCCGCTCAGGAACCGCCGCACCAGCACGCCCCAGGGCGCCCACAGCGCCCCGAGCAGGGCCGCGATGGCGAAGGTGAAGACGTTCAGGCTCGGTATCAGCCAGTGGTGCACGGCGGTCATGAACCCGAAGCCGCCGAGCCAGCCGTCGAACGCGGCCCGCCGCGCGGTCGGCGCGGACCGCACGAGCAGGATCCACGGGACCAGGGCCACGTACGCGAACCACCACCAGGACGGCGCGGGGAAGGCGAACACCGGCAGCGCACCCGCGAGCACGGCGGCGATCCCGCGCCACCAGCGGGATGCGAGCCAGTCGTCGGGCATCCTTGTGCGGCGCATTCCTCCCCGGTGCATGCCTCCAGTGTGCGCGCCGGGGAAGATCTACGACAGAGGGCGTGAGGCGCGGGGCCAGGGGCCCGCTCAGGCGACCGGGTCCTGGCGGGGCTGCCCGGCGAGGCTGCGCCATTTCTCCCGGACGACGACCTGGCGCAGCCGCCATCCGTCCTCGGTCCGCAGGAACGAGAACGCGTACCGGCCGCCGCACACGAAATCCGGCGCGGAGGGGCCGTCGTCGGTGCCCGTTCCGGCGAGCGGCTCCGTCGTGGCGAGGCGCATCGGGTTGACGTAGTCGGCCCGGACCCGGGCGGTGTCGCCGATGTCGTGCGCCAGGGAGTCGAAGCGCAGATGCCGGTTCACCACGAGGTGCTGGCGCACGGGGAACAGCCGCATGGTCCGCTCCAGCCAGTCGGCGACCTGACCGGCGCCCCCCTCGATGCCGCCGGCCGAGCGGTAGTCGGCCCGTCCGTCCGGGGTGAACAGCTCTCGGTACGCCTCCCAGTCCCCGTCGTCCACGGCCGCCGCGTACTCGGTGACGAGTTCGTCGACGGCCAGGCGGTCCATCACGGTCGCGAGCTCCACGCGCTGGGTCATCGGCTCAGTGTTGGGGACGCGGCAGGCGCAGCCAAGAGGCGTGCGCGGGGTTTCGGGCAGCCGCCCAGTCGCGGACGGCCTTGGTGAGGCCGGGGCGCCGGGTCACCACATGTCTTCGCGGCGGACCACCCGGAAACTGCCCGCGACGTTGTCCTGGGCGAACATGGCGGCGCGGAGGAACTCGTCCTCGTGGGAGTAGTCGCCCCCCTCGGAGGTACTGGGCACGACGCCGAAGGTGCTGCCGTGGGGGCCGACGGTGGCGACCGGGGAGCCGTTGTCGCAGGTGAAACCGCGGTAGACCTCGACGAACTTGTCGCTGTCGTTGTCGATGCTGAAGCTGTTGGAGCCCAACCCGCTCGCCGCGGTGACACAGCCCTCCACGGCGGCGGAGTACGTCCGTTCGTTGAAGTGGATCCAACCCGGTCCGCGGTCACGCCGGTCGTCGTCGTGGTCGCGGCCCCGGTTCGAGTCGCCCTCGTCCCTCCTGCCCTGGGAATCGCCGCCGCCGTTCGCGGTCGCGGCGGCGGGTGCGGCCGGAGCGGGATGCCGGGGGTGCGCGGCTTTCGCGGCCGGCCGGGCTGCGTGCGCGGCGTGCTTGGCGTGCGTGGCCGCGTGCTTGGCGTGCGGGGCGGCTTCGGTGGAATCGACGGCCGAGGCGTAGGTGAGGCCGACGGTGGCGAGGACCCCGGTGACCACCACGGTCGCGGTCACGGCGAAGGTACGTGTGGGCATGTCACTTCTCTCTGTCGCAGTGGCGCCGGCCGGGCAGCCGATCCTGCGATGAACGTACTGACAGCCCCTCATAACTGTCATATCGGACATGTGGTGCGTGTGATCTTCCAGGGCCGAACGGGCGCATCACCGGCGTGGCGAGTCGACGCACCGTCACGGCGGACGCGCGCGTCGTGGCAGTCGACCCGGCTGTGTGGGGGCAATCGCGGAGCGGGCTGCCGGAGGCGGTTCATGCCCGCAGGGGTGTGGCCGGGAGCGGGACCCGGCGGCCGCGCGGACCCGGGCTCGAATGCCCGGCCGTACCCCGTGTACTCCACGTCTCAAGGGGTCCCCGAGCGGGTGGCCGCGGCGGACGGACGGTCGACGGACGTCCGCTGCGCACCACCCGATCAAGTGCCAGCGGTTCCCGTGCAGTTGACGCTGCGGCCGCCGAACGGCCTCCGCCCAGCGGTGCCTTCAGGCCGCCTCGATGACCTCGCCACGGATCGCCGCGGCCCACTCCACCACCAACAGCTCGTACTCCGCACGCTCCTGTGCCGACAGGGAGCCACCCGCGCGCAGCCACAGCGCACGGATCTGCTCGTTCAAGTCGTCAGCGGACCGCACGGAACCAAGGCTCTGGGAATCGGGGGACATGCGGTCAAGCCTAGGGGCAAGCCGTGACAGCGCGCCACCGCACGACTGCGCACACGGTATGTGGTTGGTCACGGTCGATTCCGTGGACCGGATGTGGAGGATCGGCGTGGGGCGGTGCATCGCCCGTGGCCGCGTTCGGGCACAACTACGGCTCTGGTCACCGGAGTTGTTGTGGGAAGCTGTGGTAAGTCGTGCGCGGGCGGAGCCGCGGCGGCCGGCGAGAGGAGTGCAGCGTGAAACAGGGCGGCTTCCGCGCCGAGGAGATCGACACCAGCAGGCCGCACCCTGCTCGGATCTATGACTATCTGCTGGGCGGCAAGGACAACTACGAGGTGGACCAACGAGCCGGCGACGAACTCGCCGCCGCCGCGCCCGAGGTGCGGATCGGCCTGCAGGCCAACCGTGCCTTTCTGCGGCGCGCCGTACGTCATGTCGTAGGCACCGGTGTCCGTCAGCTCCTCGACGTCGGCGCCGGGCTGCCGACCTCGCCGAACGTGCACGAGATCGCCCACGAGGTGGCCCCGGACGTACGTGTCGCGTACGTCGACAACGACCCGATCGTGAAGACGCATGGCGACGCGCTGCTCAGCCGTTCCGGCGCGACCAGCATCGTGCTCGCCGATCTGCGCGTCCCCGGGGCGATCGTGGACCACCCCGACGTCCGCCGGGTCATCGACTTCGACGCGCCGGTCGCCCTGCTTCTTGTCGCCGTCCTCCACTTCCTCACCGACGCGGAGAACCCCGGGCAGGTCGTCGCCACCCTGCGCGACGCGCTGCCGGCCGGCAGCTTCCTCGTGCTCTCGCACGCCACGGACGACTTCGCCGATCGCAGCGAGGCCCAGGCCGTCTACCACAAGGCCACGGCCTCCCTGAACCTCAGGTCCCACGCCGAGGTCGAGCGCTTCTTCGACGGCTTCGAGCTGGTCGAACCCGGCCTGGCCCAGGTCCCGTTCTGGCGCCCGGACACCACTCCGCCGACCGGGTCCGATGAGATCGGCCTCTACGGCGGCGTGGCGCGAAAGTCCGGCTGAACGGCCCTCGACGAGGCGGGCCAGGCGGCGGGCCTTGCCGTCGGCACCACAGCATCGCCGACGTCGGCCCTCCGTCGGCGCCGGGCCGTCTCGTCAGCCCGCGGACTCGGCCGCGTGAGGGCTCAGGGCACCGGCTCCGACCAGGGCGATGATGACCACCCCGAGCGCGATCCGGTACCAGACGAACGGCATGAAGCTCTTGCTGGAGATGAACTTCATGAACCAGGCGATGACGGCGTACCCGGACACGAACGCGATCACCGTCGCGAACAGCGTCGGCCCCCAGCTCACATGCCCCGCCTCCGCGGCGTCCTTGACCTCGAACGCCCCTGACGCCAGAACCGCCGGAATGGCGAGAAGGAAGGAGTAGCGCGCCGCGGCCTCGCGCCGGTAGCCGAGGAACAGACCGCCGCTGATCGTGGCGCCGGACCGGGAGACGCCGGGGATCAGGGCCATCGCCTGGCAGACGCCGAAGACCAGACCGTCCTTGACGTTCAGATCGGCCAGCGCCTTGCGCTGCTTCGGCACCCGGTGCCGGCCGCCGGCCTCGTCGCGCGCCGCGAGCCGGTCCGCGACGCCGAGGATGACACCCATCACGATCAGCATGGTCGCCGTGACCCGCAGATCGCGGAAGGGGCCCTCGATCTGGTCCTTCAGGGTCACCCCGAGCACGCCGATGGGTATGGAGCCGACGATCACCAGCCAGCCCGTCCGTGCGTCGTGGTTCTGTCGCATCCGCTTGTCGAAGAGCGAACGGAACCAGGCGGAGAGGATGTTCGCGATGTCCTTGCGGAAGTAGATCAGCACCGCGGACTCCGTACCGATCTGGGTGATCGCGGTGAAGGCCGCTCCGGGGTCCGTCCAGCCCGCGAAGGCCGCGGTCAGCCGCAGATGGGCACTGGAGGAGACGGGGAGGAATTCGGTCAGCCCCTGGACGAGTCCGAGGATGAGGGATTCAAGCCAAGACATGGAGTGATCGGGTCCAAGTGCTGATCGTGGAAGCGGCGACGGGCACACCGAGCCGCGGCATGCCGTGCGGCGGCACGGTGATCAAGTGCTGGATGGCAGCGTAACGTTCCGGGATGACGATCCCATCACCGGGGCTTTACCAACGCTTGAGGTGGCCGGGTGACGGTGCCCCGGCCCACGGAACGGTTCTGCCGGGGGTGTTGACCGGTCCTTCGAACGGCCCGTACGTTGCAGCGGGGGGAAAGCGCTTGCTGCCTCCTGAAGGTCTCCCGGATTCATCACGCGTTGGCCGACGTCTGACGTCACGTCCGATGGAGCGCTGATCACGTTGATGCCCACAGCCCGGAACGCGTCCACCGCCCACGATCCCGAGAACACCGACCCCGGCCCGACCGTCCCGACCCCGCGCACCGACGATCCCGACCTCGCCCCGCGCACCGACCGTCCGGCCGCGCCCTTCGCCGGCCGGCGTATCAGGGCCGCTCTCGTCGGCACGGGCGGCATCGCGCGCGGCTCCCATCTGCCCGCGCTCGCCCGGCTCGCCGGGGAGGGCGAGACCGAGGTCGTCGCCGCCGTCGACATCGACGCCGACTCGGTCGAACGGCTCTGCGCCGAGAGCGGCATTCCGCACCCGTACACCGATCTCGACCGGATGCTGGAGGAACAGCGGCCCGACCTGGTGAGCGTCTGCACCCCACCCGTCCTGCACCGCGAGCACACCGTCGCCGCGCTGCGGGCCGGCGCCTGGGTCTGGTGCGAGAAGCCGCCGGTGCCGACGCTCGCCGACTTCGACGCCGTGGAGGCGGCGGAGGACCCGGACGGTGGCCCGTTCGCGGCGATCGTCTTCCAGCACCGATTCGGCTCGGGCCCACGCCACGTAGGACGGCTGCTCGCCGAAGGGGCCCTGGGCCGCCCGCTGGTGGCCCACTGCCAGACCACCTGGTACCGCGACGCCGCCTACTACGCGGTGCCCTGGCGGGGCCGTTGGGGGACCGAGGGCGGCGGCCCAGCCATGGGTCACGGCATCCATCAGATGGACCTCCTGCTCGATCTGCTCGGACCGTGGAGCGAGGTGCGCGCCATGGCCGGGCGGCTGGTGCACGACGTGGAGACCGAGGACGTCTCGACGGCGCTCGTACGGTTCCGCGACGGCGCGCTCGCCACAGTCGTCAACAGCGTGCTCAGCCCCGACGAGGTCAGCCGCATCCGCATCGACTGCGAGCGCGCCACCGTGGAACTGACGCATCTGTACGGCCACAGCAACGGCAACTGGCGCATCACCCCGGCCCCGGAGGTGCCCGAGGAGGAGGCCGCGGCCTGGCGGGACTTCGGGGCGGACGTGCCGAGTTCGCATCTGGAGCAGTTGCGCGAGCTGGTCGCCGCCATGCGCGCCGGGGTCCGGCCCCGCAGCAGCGGCGCGGACGGGCGCACCAGCCTGGAGCTGATCACCGCGCTGTACAAGTCGGCGTTCACCGACACGACGGTCCGCGCGGGCGAGATCCGTCCCGGCGACCCCTACTACACGGCCCTGCACGGAGGCGCCGTCGGCTGGGCCCCCGAAACGAGCAGAGCGACCGAGGCGACTCGGACGACCGGGACGACCGGGAGCGACAACGAAACCGAGGTGACCGCCGGGACCGAGGTGTCCGCGGCGGTGCCCGGGGAGGAGGCGTCCGCATGACCGCGACCCTGCGTGTCGTGCACGCGCACGACGACCGCATCACCGTCACCGAACCGGCCGCCGGCGTCGAGCTGTTCGCCTACGTCTACGCTCCCGAGTCGGCCTGGGAGGCACCCAAGCCGTATCTGCACCCCGTGCGGACACTGGCCGGAGACGTGGTCACCGACTACCGGCCCAACGACCACCGCTGGCACAAGGGCCTGCAGCTGACCGCCTCGCATCTGTCCGGCCAGAACCTGTGGGGCGGCAACACATATGTGCACGGTGAGGGGTATGTCGCCCTGCCGGAGCGCGTCGGTTCGATGGCGCATGTCGCCTTCGACGAGATCGACGCGGACGGGGACCGCGCGGTCATCGCCGAGCGGCTCACCTGGCATCCGTACACCGGGGAGCGGTGGGCCGACGAGGAGCGCCGGATCGAGGTGCACGACGTCGAACCCGCGTGCCGGTTTTGGGCGTTGACCTGGACCTCCGCGATCACCAACCGCCGTGACGCGCCGCTGCTCTTCGGCAGTCCGACCACCGCCGGGCGGGAGATGGCCGGGTACACGGGGCTGTTCTGGCGCGGGCCGCGCGCCTTCCGGGACGGACGGGTGATCGGGCCCGACTCCGAGGGGCCGGGGCTGATGGGCGGGCAGGCCCCATGGCTCGCCTACTCGGGCGAGCACGACGGCACCGAGGGACACGCCACGCTCGTCTTCGCCCACGCCCCGGAGAACGACCACCTGGGGGAGCGCGGCACTCACCCCGCCCACTGGTTCGTACGCAACGACCCCTTCGCGGCCGTCGCCCCGTCCTGGGCGTTCCACGAGGAACTGGAGCTGGCTCCGGGCGACACACTGCGCCGCCGCTACCGGGTCGTGGTGGCGGACGGCGCATGGGGACGCGAGGAGGTCGCCAAGTACCTTCAGGAGCACCCGTGGTGAGCGCCGGCGCGTTCACGGGACTGCCGGGCGCCGTCGCCGTCTCGCAGCTGTGCGTCTACGACTGGCCGGCGGCCGACGGTGTGCGCGGTGGCACTCCCCATCTGCATCTGACCTGCTCGGAGGCGTATGTCGTCACCGGTGGGCGAGGAGCCGTGCAGACGCTGACGACATCCGGGTACGAGGTCACGCCCCTCGCACCCGGAACGGTCGCCTGGTTCACGCCCGGGACCATCCACCGGCTGGTCAACGAGGACGATCTGCGTATCACCGTCCTCATGCAGAACGGCGGGCTGCCGGAGGCGGGCGATGCCGTGCTCACCCTGCCTCCGGAGTACCTGACGGACCCCGAGACCTATGCCGCCGCGACCGTCGTCCCGGCCGACGTGCCCGAGGCGGAGCAGGAGCGGATCGCCCGTACCCGCCGCGATCTGGCCCTGGAGGGCTACCGGGCGCTGCGCGACGCGGACGGCCCCGAGCCGCTGGCCGCCTTCCACCGGGCCGCCGCGGCGCTCGTACGGCCGCGCCTGGCCGCATGGCGTGACCGGTGGCGGCGCGCTGCCCGGGCCGCCACCGAGGCGACGGGGGAGCAGCTGGACCGGCTGGAGCGGGGCGATGCGTCCCACCTCGCCGACGCGGTCGTACGGGCCGAACAGCCCTCGGCGTACGGGAAGTTCGGGATGTGCGGGCGGCTGGACGTGTACCGGGGCGAGTCGTAGGCAGGGCTTAGAGCTCCGGACAAAATGGGCGCCCGGCTCGCGGCGTCCGGCACGCACGCTCGCGGCGTCGCCGAACGGCCCTGGTGGCTCCGCTTCAAGGACCTTCCGGCGACTTGCGATCGCACGCACCGGACGCCGCGAGCTGATCGGACTCCCATTTTGTCCGGAGCTCTCAGGCGGCGGCCGGTCCCGCCACCGTCCAGCCCGGTGCCTGCGGGTGCGGCGTCCGGTCGCCGGGGCGGAGCTCGTCGCCGCAGGCGGAGCAGGTGACGACAGCGGTCAGCTCGTGGCCGCAGTCGTGCTCGATCACCATGGGGCGATCGCCCTCCGTGCGGAGATGGCGGTCGCCCCATGCCATGAGGGTCATCAGGACCGGGTCCAGCTCCAGGCCGGCCGCCGTGGCCCGGTACTCGAAGCGCTGCGGGCGCTCGCTGTACTTCCGCTTCGTCAGGATCCCGCCCTCCACCAGGCGCTTGAGTCGAGCCGCGAGGACATCGCGCGGGGCTCCCGTGTTGCGCACGAGCTGGTCGAAACGCCCGTTTCCGAGGCAGACCTCGCGCAGGACGAGCAGCGAGTACTTCTCGCCGACGAGGGCCAGGGTGTCGGCGATGGAGCAGGGGCGCGGATCTTTGGTGGCGGCCATACCTCCAGTCTAGATGAGGGTTTGCTTTTCAAACTTACCGAGTTATGGTGGATCCAGATTTCCTACTCGCCAGTAACGCCGCCTCGGTATCACCGGGCAAGGAGGCCGCTACCATGCGTGACGCCGTGATCGTGGAAGCCGTACGGACCCCGGTGGGCAAGGGCAAGCCCAATGGTGGCCTCGCTCATGTCCACCCCGTGGAACTCCTCGCGCACACCCTGCGCACCCTCGTCGAGCGCTCCGGTGTCGACCCGGCGCTCATCGACGACGTGATCGGCGGCACCGTCGACCAGGTCGGCGAGCAGGCCATGAACACCACCCGGTACGCCGTGCTGTCGGCGGGCTTCCCGGAGACCGTGCCCGCGACAACCGTGGACCGGCAGTGCGGCTCCTCCCAGCAGGCCGTGCACTTCGCCGCCCAGGGTGTGCTGTCGGGCGCGTACGACATCGTCGTGGCCTGCGGCGTGGAGTCCATGAGCCGTGTGCCCATGTGGTCGAACGTGCCCGCCGGCAAGGACCCCTTCGGGCCCGGCGTCGCCGAGCGCTACCCGGAGGGCCTCGTCCCGCAGGGCGTCAGCGCAGAACTGATCGCCGCGAAGTGGTCGCTCACCCGTGAGCAGATGGACGCCTTCGCCGTGTCCTCCCACCACAAGGCCGGGGCCGCGTGGGACGCCGGCCTGTTCGACGCCGAGACGGCCCCGCTGGAGGGCCTCACGCGCGACGAGTCCATGCGGCCGTCCAGCACTCCCGAGATCCTCGCCGGGCTCAAGCCCGCCTACTACGACCCCGGCTTCGCGGAGCGGTTCCCGCAGATCGGCTGGAACATAACCGCCGGAAACGCGAGCCCGATCAATGACGGCGCCTCGGCGGTGCTCATCACCAGCAGCGAGACCGCGGAGCGTCTCGGCCTGCGTCCGCTGGCCCGGCTGCACAGCTTCGCGGTCACGGGCTCGGACCCCGTCCTGATGCTCACCGGAGTCATCCCCGCCACCGAGAAGGTGCTGCGCAAGGCGGGTCTGACGATCGACGACATCGACCTCTTCGAGGTGAACGAGGCCTTCTCCAGCGTCGTCCTCGCCTGGCAGCAGGAGACGGGTGCCGACCTCGCCAAGGTCAACGTGCACGGCGGTGCCATCGCCATCGGCCACCCGCTGGGCGCGAGCGGCACCCGGCTGACGACCACCCTGGTGCACGCGCTCCGCGCGCGTGGAGCGCGGTACGGCCTGCAGACGATGTGCGAGGCGGGCGGACTCGCCAACGCGATGATCCTCGAAGCGGTCTAATCGGCGGCTGTGGTCTCCGGGGCGGTGCGCAGATGGTGGCGCTTGCGCCAGGCCATCACCGCCCCGGCCACCGTCGGCACCGCGATGAGGGCCATCGCGATCAGGAAGGCCGGTGAGGTCGGCCGCGAGGCGCGGGCACCGGCCACCACGTACGCGGCGGTGTTCGGGACCGAGCCGAGCGCCGTCGCGATCAGGAAGGGGGCCCAGCGCATCCGGGAGACGGCGGCACAGTAGTTGGCGGCCCAGAACGGCACCCCGGGGAACAGCCGGGCCGCCATCATCGAACGGAAGCCGTGCCGGCTGAGCTGCCCGTCCGCCGCCTTCAGCCAGCGGCCCCGCAGGAGCGGACGCAGCGCGTCCTGTCCCAGCACCCGGCCGAGCCCGAAGGCCATCGCGGCGCCCAGCACCGTACCGGCGAGGGCCGCACCCGTGCCCAGCTCCGAGCCGAACAGCGCGCCCGCCGCGAGATTGAGCAACGGGCGTGGCACGAACGGGACCGTGCACAGACCGTACGCCACCGCGAAGACGACGGCCGCCGTGGCGCCCCCGAGCTGCGGCGGCCAGCCGTGCATCAGCAACTTCTGCGGCTGATACGCCAGCACGCAGGCCGCGGCCGCCGCGAGCAGCGCCACGAGCAGGGACAGCCGGGACCAGGGTGACAGCAGCACTCCGGTGCAGCGGGCGGTGAAGCCGCGCGGTTCGGCGGCGGTGGTGTCCGACGTGGCGGTCAACTCCGCGGTGGTGCGGGGCGGGACAGCGGCGACGAGCTCCGTGGCGGCGGCCCGGGGAGAGGCCGTGGCGGTGCCCCCAGAGCGGGTGGTGGCATCGAGCATCCCGTGACACTAACCGACCCATGTGTGTGATCGCCGTATGGTTCCTCTCATGGAGGTCACAGGTTCCGGAACAACGGACGCATCGCTCACACCGCCGCCCAGCGGTCTCGCGGACGTCGTGATGGAGCGGCTCACCACCACGTACGCCGCCGCGGCGGACCCGGAGCGGGCCGCCTCGATGCGCGCCTACATGAAGGACGTCGCCCCCTTCCTGGGCCTGACCACGCCCGTCCGCCGGGCGCTGTCCCGCACCGTCCTGGCGGGCACGATCCGCCCTGACGAGACCGACTGCACGGCGCTCGCGCTGCGCTGCTGGGCGCTGCCGGAGCGCGAGTACCACTACTTCGCCGTCGACTGTCTGCGCCGCCATGTGAGGCAACTCTCCTCCGGATTCCTCCCCGTGACGCGTCATCTGGTCTCCACCGTCTCCTGGTGGGACACCGTCGACGCGCTGGCCGCCCATGTGGTGGGCGGCCTCGTCGCCGCCGATCCCAAGCTGCGTGGCGCCATGGACGCGTGGATCGAGGACGACGACCTGTGGATCGCCCGGACCGCCCTGCTCCACCAGCTGCGTCACAAGGAGGCGACCGACACCGGGCGTCTCTTCGCGTACTGCCTGCGCCGCTCCTCGGACCCCGACTTCTTCCTCAGGAAGGCGATCGGGTGGGCCCTGCGGGAGTACGCCAAGACGGATCCGGAAGCCGTACGGGAGTTCGTGGCCCGGGAAGGCGCCCGGCTCTCCCCGCTGTCCGTCCGGGAAGCGCTCAAGAACCTCTGATCGGCCTGGGCCCCACTCCGTCGCACGCCCCCGCGCGGGGCCCCGCGGAAAACCATTCGACGTGCGTGCCTGCGTCGACGATGCTCTACGACATGTTCCGGTACGCCTTCCTCCTCGCAGCATCCGCCGCCGCGGATGCACCGAAGGCTGCCGTCCCGCACTTCCCGGCCGCCCTCGACGGCGCCCGAAGCTGACCCTTCCCGGATCGTCCGGCGGACCCCGCAGGGGGAGGGTCGGCAAGTCCTCGGGGTCCCCGTCCCGGCCGGATCGTTCCGCTGCCGGGGCCGTCATGCAGCACCATGGAAGAGGCTTCGAGGTACAGCCATGCCCAAGACGGCATACGTACGCACCAAACCGCATCTGAACATCGGCACGATGGGTCACGTCGACCACGGCAAGACCACCCTGACCGCCGCGATCACCAAGGTCCTGGCCGACCGCGGCACCGGCACCTTCGTCCCGTTCGACCGGATCGACCGGGCCCCGGAGGAGGCGGCGCGCGGCATCACCATCAACATCGCGCATGTCGAGTACGAGACCGACACCCGGCACTACGCGCATGTGGACATGCCGGGCCATGCCGACTACGTCAAGAACATGGTCACCGGGGCCGCCCAGCTCGACGGGGCGATCCTCGTCGTCTCGGCGCTCGACGGGATCATGCCGCAGACCGCCGAACATGTGCTGCTGGCCCGGCAGGTGGGTGTCGACCACATCGTCGTGGCCATCAACAAGGCCGACGCGGGCGACGAGGAACTCGCCGACCTCGTCGAGCTGGAGGTCCGCGAGCTGCTGAGCGCGCAGGGCTATCCGGGGGACTCCGTCCCGGTGGTGCGGGTCTCCGGGCTCAAGGCCCTGGAGGGCGACCCGCGTTGGACCTCGGCGATCGAGGCGCTGCTCGACGCGGTGGACACCTATGTGCCCATGCCGGAGCGGTACCTGGACGCGCCGTTCCTGCTGCCGGTGGAGAACGTGCTCACCATCACCGGGCGCGGCACGGTCGTCACAGGCGCCGTCGAGCGTGGCAGGGTGCGGGTCGGCGACCGGGTCGAGGTGCTCGGCGCCGGCGTGGAGACCGTGGTCACCGGCCTGGAGACCTTCGGCAAGCCCATGGAGGAGGCGCAGGCCGGGGACAACGTGGCGCTGCTGCTGCGCGGGGTGCCGCGCGACGCGGTCCGCCGCGGGCACATCGTCGCGGCGCCCGGCAGCGTCGTGCCGAGCCGCCGCTTCTCGGCGCGGGTGTACGTGCTGTCGGCGCGCGAGGGGGGTCGCACGACTCCGGTGTCGACCGGATACCGGCCGCAGTTCTACATCCGCACCGCGGACGTGGTCGGCGACGTCGACCTCGGCGAGACGGCGGTCGCCCGGCCCGGCGACACGGTCACCATGACCGTGGAACTGGGACGCGAGGTCCCGCTGGAGCCGGGCCTCGGCTTCGCGATCCGCGAGGGCGGCCGGACCGTCGGCGCGGGCACGGTGTCGACCGTGGACTGAGCCGAACGCACGGCCGTCGGCCCGGAAGCATCCGGGCCGGCGGTCGGCTCCCCGGCCCCAGTGGCCCGCCGCCTCCGTGGGGGCGGCGGGCGTGGCGGCCGGCCGAGCCCGGCACAATGGTGTCGTGACCGAGCCGATACCCGTGACGCGTGCCGTGGATCACGGGACCGCCAAGCTGATGCCCGACGTGGACCATGACCGGGCCTGGCTGCTCACGGTCGACGGCGCACCGCAGTCGTACGTGGATCTCGACGCGCCGACGCATCTGGAGTTCGAGTACACCCGACGGCTCGGCCATGCCCTGGACACGCTGGTGGAGCCGGGCCGTCCCCTGGACGTGCTGCACCTCGGGGGAGGCGCGCTCACCCTGCCGCGCTACGTCGCCGCGACCCGGCCGGGCTCACGGCAGGACGTGGTCGAGGCCGACCGGGGCCTGCTGGATCTCGTCGTGGAGCGGCTGCCCCTGCCCGAGGGCGCCGGGGTCGCACTGCACCCGGCCGACGCGCGTGCCTGGCTGGAAGCCGCCCCGCCGCACTCCGCGGACATCGTGATCGCGGACGTCTTCGGCGGCTCCCGGGTGCCCGCCCATCTGACGACCGTGGCCTACGCCCGGGCCGCCGAGCGTGTGCTGCGCCCGGACGGCGTCTATCTCGCGAATCTCGCGGACGCCGCGCCCTTCGCCTTCCTCCGCTCCCAACTCGCCACCTTCTCCGAGATGTTCGAGGAACTGGCGCTGATCGCGGAGCCGGGCGTGCTGCGCGGCCGCCGCTTCGGGAACGCCGTACTCGTCGCCGCCCACCGGCCCCTGGACACCGCCGAACTCGCCCGCCGCACGGCCGCGGACGCGTTCCCGGCCCGGGTCGAGCAGGGCCCCGCCCTCCGGGCCCTCATCGGTACCGTCGAGCCGGTCCACGACGAGAACGCCGTCCCCTCACCCGTACCCCCCGGCGGGACCTTCACCATCGGCTGACCGAACCGGGTACCCATGGCCCGGACGTCTACCCGTGAGTAACATGACGCGCATGAGCGCAGACCAGATGTCGATCGGCGAGATGCTCGCCGCCACGGTGCCGATGGCCAGGACCCTCAAGCTGGAGTTCCTGGAGACCACGCCGGACAAGGCCGTGGTGGCCCTGCCCGACCAGAGCGATTTCCACAACCATGTCGGTGGGCCGCACGCCGGCGCGATGTTCACGCTGGGCGAGTCGGCGAGCGGCGCCATCGTGCTGGCCGCGTTCGGTGAACAGCTGTCGCGGGCCGTACCGCTCGCCGTCAGCGCCGAGATCGCGTACAAGAAGCTGGCGATGGGCCCGGTCACGGCGACCGCCACGCTCGGCCGCCCCGCCGCCGAGGTCGTCGCCGAACTGGACGCGGGGCAGCGCCCCGAGTTCCCCGTCGAGATCGCCATCCAGCGAGAGGACGGCGCCGTGACGGGCGAGATGACAGTCGTCTGGACCCTCCGCCCGAACGGCTGAGCAGCCCATATACCCACCGCTCCCCGGCACCGTGCCGGGGAGCGGGTGTGAGTGATGAGCGGAAGTCAGAAGTGCGTCACGGTTCTCCGTTCCGGCCCGCGCCGATCAGTGTGCGCACCTCGAAGTCCTCGTAGGAACCGTCCTCCTGGCGGCCGCTGAGAACACTGCCGAGCCAGCCGAGGAGGAAGCCCGCCGGGATGGAGACGATGCCCGGGTTCTGCAGCGGGAACCAGGCGAAGTCGGCGTGGGGGTACACCGAGGTGGGCCTGGAGGAGACCACCGGGGAGAACACCACGAGGAGCACCGAGCAGATCAGGCCGCCGTACAGACCGAGCAGCGCACCCCACGCCGTGAACCGGCGCCAGAACAGGCCGTAGACGAGCGCGGGCAGCAAGGCCGAGGCGGCGATGGCGAAGGCCAGGAACGCCAGGCTCGCCGTGCTGATCTCCCACGGCAGCAGGGCGAGCAGCATGGCGAGGACCCCGATGACGGCGGCGGACATGCGCGCCACGCCCAGCTCTTGCGCCTGTGTCGCCCTGCCCCGGCGGATGACCTCGCCGTAGAGGTCGTGGGCGAGTGAGGTGGCCGCCGCGAGGGTGAGTCCGGCCGCGACCGCTAGCAGGGTCACAAAGGCCAGGCAGGAGATCAGCGCGGTCAGCACGCCACCGCCGAGGGACTGGGCGAGCAGCAGGACCGCCGCGTCGCCCTTGGGGTCGATCCGCACGATGGCCTCGCGGCCCAGAACGGCGGTCGCGCCCAGGCCGACGACGCCCGCGGCGAGGCACACGAACCCCACCAGTCCCATGGCCCACACGGCGGAGGTGCGCAGGACGCGGTTGGTGCGCGGGGCCAGGAGCCGCATCACCACGTGGGGGAGTGCGGCGAGACCGAGCACGATGGCGAGTTCCAGGCTGAAGAAGTCGAGCTTGCTGGTGGTGCCACCGCCGTAGCGCAGCCCCGGTTCGAGGAAGCGGTGCCCGAGGCCGCTGTTCCGCTCGGCGGCCGACAGGAGTGCCGCCGCGTTCCAGTGGAAGCGGGCCAGCACGATCAGCGCGGTGACCGCGACCCCGGCCACCAGCATCACGGCCTTGACGACCTGGATGAAGGTCGCGCCGGGCATCCCGCCGAGCGCCGCGTACACCACCACGATGGTGCCGATGACGACCACGCACAGGGTGCGCGTGGCCTGGTTCGGCTCGCCGGTGAACTGGGTCAGCAGAGCCACCCCGCCGATCAGCTGGGCGACGAGATACAGCGTGGTGACGACCAGGGTGCACAGCACGACGGCCAGGCGCACGGGCCGCCGGAGACGCGTCAGCCGCAGCGCCAGGGTGTCGCCGAGGGTGAACCGGCCCGCGTTGTGCAGCGGTTCGGCGATGACGAGCAGCACCGCCATCCACGCGACCGTGGTTCCGGCCAGATAGAGCAGGCCGTCGTAGCCGGTGAGGGCGACGAGGCCCGTACTGCCCAGCAGGGTCGCCGCCGACAGATAGTCGCCGGACATCGCCAGCCCGTTGCGCAGCGGCGACAGGGTCCGGTTGCCGAGGTAGAACTCGCCGATCTCGTCCCGCTGGGGAGCGGTCAGCAGCGCGGCGAAGAGGGTGACCACGACGACGCACAGAAAGAGGACGAAGGTCAGTTGCAGGCTGAACCGGCTCGCGACCCTCGTGGCGGCCGTCACCACGCGCGCGGCCACCTCTGCTGTGCGGGGCGCGGCCGGCCGCCGGGTCGGGCACGGTCCCGTTCGGAGCGCAGCCGGCGCACCACCGGGTCGACGTGATTGCGCATGTGCACGGTGTAACGCCACACCGCGAACGCCATCAGGCCGAACTGGGCGAGGCCGAGTGCCAGCCCGAGCGTGAGAGGGCCCGCGAGGGGCTGGTTCATCAGTCCGGGAGCGAAACCCGACAGCAGGACGTACAGCAGAAACGCGCCGACGACGAGGACCGCCGCCGTGACGCCGAAGGCGCGCAAGGCACGGCGCAGGGGCGGGAATTCCGGATGGTCGCGCAGCGACGGGGGGCTCGCGGAATCCGCTGCCGTGGGGGAAGGGAAGCGGCCGACGTGCTGCGGCGGATATCGGTTCATGACGCACCTTCTTTGCTGCCGTGTGCCGCACTTCCGGCCCGGGCGGGGCCCGGCCGGTCGGTTTCGGAAGGCCGGCTTCGGAGGGTCGGATTCCGAGCGGGAAAGGACGGCGGGGAGAGGGCAGGAGCGAGCCGTCGGCGGTTTCCCGGAGAAAAGGCCCGTCGAGAACCTCTGCGTGTCGAAACCTGTTTTTCGTGCAGCCTTTGTGGGGGGCGCGATGTTCCGCTCCCGGCTTTCCGGGGGACGAGGGCGGCCCTGTGCGGGGTGTCGACGGGGTCGGAAGCGGAGTATCGCAGTGGGGCCATTGGCCTATCAACCGCCTGTACGGAAGGAGGATTGAACAGAATCGTTTCCGCTTTCCGGCCGGCTGCGGCTTCCTGCCGATTCCGGTTTACGACCCGCTCCGGATTGCGGACCGCACCGTTTCCGGGCCGATCCGGGCAGGGCGCGGCGCGTGGGAACCCGCTTCGCGCCCCGCACCGCGGCCGAACGCCGTACCCGCCGGGCGCGGTCGGATGTGTAGGCTTCCCGGAGGTGCGTCCGAGCGGGCGAGCCCGCAGGAAGACGGACGCGAATCGGGGAGGATGGGGCGTTGCACCTCCAGGAATGGCTCGACACGGTACCCGCGGTCGCCGTCTACGCAGTGGTGGCCCTCGTCATCGGCGTGGAGAGCCTCGGTATCCCGCTGCCGGGCGAGATCGTCCTGGTCTCCGCGGCACTGCTCTCCTCCCAGCACAGCGGCATCAATCCGGTGGTCCTCGGGACCTGCGCCGCCGCCGGTGCGGTCGTCGGCGACTCCATCGGCTACGCGATCGGCCGCAAGGGCGGACGGCCGCTGCTGGCCTGGCTCGGGAGGAGATTCCCCCGGCACTTCAGCGAGGGCCATGTCGCGACGGCCGAGCGCTCCTTCGAGAAGTGGGGCATGTGGGCCGTCTTCTTCGGCCGCTTCGTCGCCCTGCTCCGGATCTTCGCCGGACCGCTGGCCGGTGTGCTGCGCATGCCCTACTGGAAGTTCCTGACCGCCAACTTCCTGGGCGGTGCCGTCTGGGCGGGCGGCACCACCGCGGTCATCTACTACGTCGGTGTCGTCGCCGAGTCGTGGCTGAAGAAGTTCTCCTGGCTGGGGCTGGTGGCCGCGGTCCTCATCGGAGTCGCGTCGATGCTGGTGGTCAGGCGCAAGGCGAAGAAGGCGGCGGAACAGCGGGAGGCGGCCGAGCCGGAGGCCGTCCCGGCCGCCGACCGGGCCTAGGCCCGGTCGGCAGGAAAGGCTCAGCTCTGCCGGTGCGCGTCGCGGTGGGCCTTCGCCAGTTCCGCGTACATCGTGCCGTTCAGCGTGATGCCCTCGCGCTCCGCGGCGGTCAGCTCCCGCTTCACCTTGGCGGGCACGCCGGCCACCAGGGAGCCCGGGGGCACCCGCATGCCCTGCGGCACCAGCGCCTGAGCCGCGACCAGGGAGCCCGCGCCGATCACCGCGCCGTTGAGGACCGTGGCGCCCATGCCGATCAGGCAGTCGTCCTCGACGGTCGCGCCGTGCACCACGGCGTTGTGCCCGATGGAGACCCGCTCGCCGACGCTGACCGGGAACCCCGGGTCGGCGTGCAGCGTGCAGTTGTCCTGGACGTTGCTGTGCGCGCCGACGGTGATCCGCTCGACGTCGCCGCGCAGCACCGCGCCGTACCAGACGCTCGCGCCCGCGTGCAGCGTGACGCCGCCGATCACCACGGACGTGGGTGACACGAACGCGTCCCCGTCCACCTCGGGGTCCCTGCCGCCTATGCCCGCGATCAGCGCCTTGTGCGTCATTGCCGTCTCCTCGTGGTCGGTCTTCCGGCACCGTACGTCATGGGTGGGGCGAAGATCACAGCGGTGCGGGCCCACGGGCGCACCCGCCACTGAGTACCGTGAGCGCGTGCCCAGGAGCAAGAACACGTTCTCATCATGGCGTCGTGGCCTCGCGCAGCGCGCCGTCCACGCGGGCTGGGCCTGGGCGCAGCGAGCGGGTTCCGTGAGCGCGGAGCATCCCGGGCGCTTCCGCTTCGGCGCGATGGGAAGGGGAACCAGGCTGGCCTTCCCGCTGGGCACGGTGTTCGGTGAGCCGTGGATCCATGTCGGCGCGCACTGCATCGTCGGCGAACAGGTCACCCTGACGGCCGGACTGATGCCCGGCCTCGACCTCGGACCCGATCCGATCCTGCGCATCGGTGACGGTGTCGTTCTCGGCCGCGGCAGCCATGTCATCGCCGACACCTCGGTCACGATCGGCAGTGACTGCTACTTCGGGCCGTACGTCTATGTGACCTCCACCAACCATTCCTACGACGACCCGCACGAGCCCATCGGCAAGCAGTGGCCGCGGATGGAACCGGTGCAGATCGGGCCGGGCTGCTGGATCGGGACCGGCGCGGTGATCCTGCCGGGCGCGCGGATCGGGCGGAACGTGGTGGTGGCGGCCGGCGCGGTGGTGCGGGGAGCCGTACCCGATCACGCGGTGGTGGCCGGGGCGCCGGCCCGCGTCGTGCGGCGCTGGACACCGGAGGACGGCTGGCAGCCGCCGCTCAGAACACCGGCCCCGGTGCCGATACCGGACGGGGTCACACCGGATCAGCTGCTGGCCCTGTCCAAGCTGGACGAGGAGGACATCGCCCGGCTCGCGGAGCTGGAAGCGGAGTCCTGAACGGGTCCGGACTCAGCCGGTGGCCAGCAGTAGCGTGCCGACCAGGGCCAGGCCCGCGCCCGCGGCCTGTATCGCGCGCAGCCGCTCGCTGAGGAAGCCGCGCGCGGCAAGCGCCGTGACCACCGGGTAGAGGGAGGCGAGGACGGCGGCGACGGTGACCGGGCCGTGCCGGGCCGCGAGTGCGTAGGTGCCGTTGGCGGCGACGTCGGCGAGACCGACGAAGGCGAGCGCGGGCAGGGATCGCCATGGGAAGCCGCCCGCCGGGAGGGCCGGCGCACCGCGCCGCACCGCTGCGCCCAGGGCGGTACCGCCCACCACGACATTGGTCAGGCGCTGCACGAAGAGCGCCAGGAACAGCCCGGTCACCGTCGTCGACGCCTCCGCGACCAGCGCGAACACCGTGCCGAACCCCAGTGCCGCGACAAGGGTCAGCAGGATCGCCCGCCGTTGCACCGGGGCGCCCCGCAGCTGGGGCCCGCCCGCGAGCACCACTCCGGTCACGGCGACGGCGATCCCGGCGACCTGCAGCAGCCCGGGGCGCTCGCCGAGCACGAGCGCCACACCGACGGGCACCGCCACGCTCAGGGTGGCGAGCGGGGAGACGACACCCATGGGGCCCAGGGCGAGCGCCTTGTAGAAGGACAGCAGGGCGATCGGACCCACCAGGCCCGCGGCGAACGCGAACCACAGCCGGGGCCCGGCCTCGCTCCAGGCGCCGGTGGCCAGTACGACGACGCCGAGCACGGACGCCGCGACGCTCTGTGAGACGACCACGACGGTCAGTGCGGGCATTCGCCGGGTCAGCAGCCCTCCGCCGAAGTCGGCCAGCCCCCACAGCAGGCTGGTGGCCAGGGCGAAGAGTGCTGTCATGGGCCGCCTCGCAGTACAGTTCGGTGAACGATCAGGTGCACCACACCATAGTTCTGTGAACTGAACTCTGTCATACAGAATATTGGACTCAAAGTGTCGGACCTCGACCTGCTGACCCAGTCCCTGGCACGCAACGTGAAGCGCTGGCGCGCCGAGCGCGGCTTCACGCTGGACGCCCTCGCCGCCCGCGCCGGAGTCAGCCGCGGCATGCTCATCCAGATCGAGCAGGCCCGCACCAACCCGAGCATCGGCACGGTCGTCAAGATCGGCGACGCGCTCGGCGTCAGCGTCACCACGCTGCTCGACTACGAGCAGGGCCCCCGGGTCCGGATCGTCCCGGCCGAGCAGGCCGTACGCCTCTGGCACACCGAGGCGGGCAGCTACAACCGCCTTCTCGCCGGCACCGAGGCCCCAGGTCCGCTGGAGATGTGGGACTGGCGGCTGATGCCGGGGGACCGCAGTCCCTCCGATCCGCACCCGGCCGGCACGGTCGAACTCGTCCATGTCACCGCCGGCCGGCTGACGATCACCGTGGACGGCGTGGACCACGACGTCCCCACCGGCGCCAGCGCCTCCTTCGAGGCCGACACCCCGCACACCTACGCCAACGACGGCGATGTGCCGATGGAGATGGTGATGGCGGTCTCGGTGCCGCCCGTCCGCTGAGACGCCCGTCCGGCAGCCGGGGTACGGCTGTTAGCGTGCCGCCATGCGCGCACCCATCGGAGACTTCGACCGGGCGATGCCCGCCCCCGGCTGCCTCGACGAGCTGACCCGCCCGGTGGCCGACGCCGTACGCCACTGGAGCGGCGGCGTGCCCGCCGACCAGATCGTCTACATCGACACCGAGCCGGAGTGGGCCGATACGGCGGTCTTCCTGGAGCACTACGGCAAGGAGCTGCTCGACCGGTCCGCCAACTGCGTCGTGGTCGCGGGCAAGCGAGGTGGTGAGACGACGCTGGCCGCGTGTGTGGTCCTGTCCGCCACCCGGGTCGACGTCAACGGCGCGGTCCGCCGTCAACTGGCTGCCCGCAAGGCGTCGTTCGCGCCGATGGAGGTGGCGACGGGGGAGACCGGCATGGAGTACGGCGGCATCACACCGATCGGACTGCCCGCCGACTGGCCGGTACTGATCGACTCGGCGGTGGTCGATCTGCCGTACGTCCTGGTCGGCAGCGGCAGGCGCCGGGGGAAGCTGCTGGTGCCGGGGAAGGCGTTCGCGCAGCTGCCCAACGCGGTGGTCCTGGAGGGGCTGGGCGTCTGAGGGCCCCTGACCACCGCACAGAATTCTCGTCGGTCGCGACCGCAGCCGTACGGGGGCCTGCCGGGCCGGGTCCGGCCGGCTCAGGGCCCGGTGCGGGCGTGGTGGGCCAGGGCCCGATGTGGGTCCGCCCCGCCGGGTGCCGGGGCCGGGTCGGCGTGGACGAGCGCCGCGGCCAGCCGCGGAACCGCGTGCAACAGGGCGTGTTCGGCCTCGACCGCGATGTCGTGCGCCCGGCGCACGCTCACCTCGCCGTCCACCACGACCGCGACCTCCGCGCGCAACCGATGGCCGATCCAGCGCAGCCGGAGCTCGCCGACCCCGAGCACGCCCGGCACCTGGCGCAGCGCCCGCTCGGCCCGGTCCACCAGCGCCGGATCGACGGCGTCCAGCAACCGCCGGAACACCTCCCGGGCCGCGTCCCGCAGGACCAGCACGATCGCGGCCGTGATCGCCAGCCCCACGACCGGGTCGGCCGCCCGCCAGCCCAGCGCCGCACCGCCCGCACCGGCCAGGACCGCGAGTGAGGTGAACCCGTCGGTGCGCGCGTGCAGCCCGTCCGCGACCAGCGCGGCCGAGCCGATCGCGCGGCCCACCCGGATGCGATGGCGGGCCACCCACTCATTGCCCGCGAAACCGATGACCGCCGCACCGGCGACCACGGGGATGTGCTCCATGGGGCGGGGGTCCATCAGCCGTACGAGGGCGCTCCAGGCGGTGAAGGAGGCCGACGCGGCGATCGTCAGCACGATGACGATCCCGGCGAGATCCTCGGCACGGCCGTACCCGTAGGTGAACCGCCGCGTGGCCACGCGGCGGCCCAGCACGAAGGCGATACCGAGCGGCACTGCGGTCAGGGCGTCGGCCGCGTTGTGCACGGTGTCGCCGAGCAGCGCCACCGACCCGGAGATCGCGACCACGACGGCCTGGGCCAGCGCGGTCCCGCCGAGCACGACCAGTGAGACCCAGAGCGCCCGCATGCCCCGCGCGGAGGACTCCAGCGCGGGGTCGAGCTTGTCGGCGGTCTCGTGGGAGTGGGGGGTGAGGAGGTGGCGGAGACGGGAGAGGGGACCGTGGGGGTGGTCGTGGTGACGGACGTGACCGCCGTCGTGGGTGTGCTCGTGGTGGTGGGCGTGCGGGTCCTCGTGCCGGTGCGGGTGGGTGTGGTCGTGCGCGGCCTCGTGGCGGTGCGTGTGGTCGTGCGTGTGATCCGGTGCCCCGCCGTGCCCGTGTGCCTCGTACTGCTGTCCCATAGGAAGGCCCTTTCCCCGCGCGACAGTGGACGCGATCGTCCCCACGGAGCCATTATGTGCGTGTGAGCGCACGCATGCACCTATCACCTGCGCACGGTGCGCAGCCACGCACGGGCGGCGCGGCCGAGGGACACCCCGGCTCGCCCGATGAGGAGCAGTTCGCGCTCGCCGCCGAGCTGCTCGCCCTGCTCGGGGACCGCACCCGTCTCGCCCTGCTGCACGCCCTGACCCGGGGCGAGGCCGATGTCTCCACGCTCACCCAGGCGTGCGGCGCGGCCCGGCCCGCGGTCAGCCAGCATCTCGCGCGGCTCCGGCTCGCGGGCCTGGTGGACACCCGCAAGGAGGGCCGCCGGGTGGTCTACGCCCTGCGCGACGGCCATCTGCGCCGGGTCGTGGACGAGGTCCTGAGCCTCGCCGACCACCGGCTCGCCGACCGCCCGGTGCACGACTGACACCGCTTCGGCGCAGCGACCGCGGGATGCGTGTGATGCCGTGGCCGAACCGCTCGCCGAAGGAGGCGTGATCCAGGCGCGTGGAGGCCGTGGCCGCCACGCGCCTGATCGCCCGGCGCCGGCGTCGTTCAGGCAGTGCTGTCGTCCTCGCCCGCCTCCAGGAGGTTGGCCGCCGCGCCCACGATGCTGGGATCGGGGGTGCCGACGACCTCCAGGTCCTTGTCGGTGTAGTCGAAGAGGGCCAGGACGCTGCGCATCGCCTCGACGCGCGCCCGCTTCTTGTCATTGCTCTTCACCACGGTCCACGGCGCGTAGCCGGTGTCCGTGGCGCGGAACATGGCGACCTTGGCCGCGGTGTAGTCGTCCCAGAGGTCCAGGGAGGCCAGGTCCATCGGGCTGAGCTTCCACTGCCGTACGGGGTCCACCTGACGGATGGTGAAGCGCGTGCGCTGCTCGCCCTGCGAGACGGAGAACCAGAACTTCACCAGGTCGACGCCGTCGTCCACGAGCATCCGTTCGAACAGCGGTGCCTGGCGCACGAAACGGCGGTACTCGTCGTCCGAGCAGAAGCCCATCACCCGCTCCACGCCCGCCCTGTTGTACCAGGACCGGTCGAACATCACGATCTCGCCCGCGGTGGGCAGATGTTCGACGTAGCGCTGGAAGTACCACTGACCGCGCTCGCGCTCGGTCGGCTTCTCCAGGGCCACCACCCGGGCGCCGCGCGGATTGAGGTGCTCGGTGAAGCGCTTGATCGTGCCGCCCTTGCCGGCCGCGTCGCGCCCCTCGAAGACTATGACGAGCCGGCGGCCCGACGCCTTTATCCAGCTCTGCAGCTTCAGCAGCTCGATCTGCTGGAGCCGCTTGTGCCACTCGTACTCCTTGCGCTCCATCCGCTGGTCGTAGGGGTAGTTCTCCCGCCAGGTGTCCACCGGGCTGCCGTCGGACCTGAGCAGCACGGGGTCGTCATGGTCGGTGTAGTCGACCCGCAGGCCATCGGTCACCAGAGGTGTCATCGTCATCCTTAATGGAACTGCGGCACGATCAGATAGATCCCGTACGAGACCACGGCCGCGCAGGCCAGGAAGCAGAGCCCGGCCTGGGCGAGGCCCAGGGTGTGGGTGCCACCGTCCCGCTCGCGGGCGGCCTCGGCCTGGGCCAGGCCGAGCACGCCGAGTGCGAAGACGACGACCACGGCGACGGTGACCCCGATGCTGACCGCGGTGACCTGGCCGAGGGCGGTCCAGTCAAGGTGCATGGCTCGAACTCTCCCTGGCTCAGGCGGCGCTGCCGACGCGTGTGGGTTCGGTGGCGCGGATGGTGACCTCGTGCGTCTCGTTCACGTTGTCGGCGTGGACCGGGTTGCGGCGTGAGGCGAGCACGATGAACGCGGCGACCGCGGCTGCGACCAGGGCGATCACCACGGTACCGGCGTTTCCGCCGTGCTTCACGACGCCGGCCGAGACGCCGCCGACCAGCGCCGCCGCGGGGAGGGTGATCAGCCAGGCGACGACCATGCGGCCCGCGGTGCCCCAGCGCACCTCGGCGAGCCGCCGGCCGAGGCCCGCGCCGAGGATGCCGCCCGAGCAGACCTGCGTGGTGGAGAGCGCGAAGCCGAGGTGGGCGGAGGTCAGGATGACGGTGGTGGACGCGGCCTCGGCGGCGAAGCCCTGCGGCGACTGAATGTCCGTCAGGCCCTTGCCCATCGTGCGGATGATGCGCCAGCCCCCCAGATAGGTGCCGAGGCCGATGGCGAGACCGGCCGAGCCGATCACCCAGACGGGCGGGCCCGCGTCATGGCCGAGCGCGCCCGCCGAGATCAGTGTGAGCGTGATCACGCCCATCGTCTTCTGGGCGTCGTTGGTGCCGTGGGCGAGGGAGACGAGCGAGGCGGAGGCGATCTGGCCGAGCCGGAACCCCCTGGTCACCGACTCCTTGCGGGCCCGGGCGGTGATGCGGTACGCGAGGTAGGTGGCCATCAGCGCCGCTACGCCTGCCACGACGGGCGAGGCGAACGCCGGGATCAGAATCTTCTCGACAACCTTGTCGAAGTGCACGCCATGGCTGCCGGCACCGACCCAGACGGCGCCGACCAGACCGCCGAACAGTGCGTGGGAGGAGCTCGACGGCAGTCCGACGAGCCAGGTCAGCAGATTCCACAGGATCGCGCCCACCAGCCCGGCGAAGATCATTCCTGGGGTCACCAGAGTGTCGTCCACGATGCCGCCGGAGACGGTCCTGGCGACCTCGGTGGACAGGAAGGCGCCCACGATGTTGAGCGCGCCGCTGATCAGAACTGCGGTACGCGGCTTGAGGGCGCCGGTGGCGATGGAGGTGGCCATCGCGTTGGCGGTGTCATGGAATCCGTTCGTGAAGTCGAAAGCCAGCGCCGTGACGATGACGACGGCCACGAGGAACGTGATGTGGTCCATCCCCAGATGAAAGCAACCGAAGGCGTACTTCCTGAGAAGGGCAGGCAACGGCGGGGCGTGCGTCAGATGGGCGAACGAGCCTCGAACTCCCGTGTGCCGACGGCCTGGTGGAGAGACCGGCCGGCGCCGCCCGACATGCGCCGCACCCGGTCGGTCCACACCCGAGTGAAAAAATGACCGTGGGTCAGGACTGTCGGGTCCTGACCCACGGTCTGGTCGTGCTCAGGGCCGGCGTCGACGCCGGGGCCCAGAGGTCAGGCGGCGGCGGGCGCGGCCTGGGAGAGCTGGTCGATGACCTTGGTCAGGCCCTCGACGACCTCGGCGTCGTCCGCCGGGTGGGTCTCGGCGAAGCGCGTCACGGAGCCCGGGATGGAGAGCTTCGCCTCATCGACGACCGTCGCGCCGGCGATGCCCACGGCCTTGCGGGTCTCGTCCTGCGCCCACACGCCGCCGTACTGGCCGAACGCGGTGCCGACCACGGCGACGGGCTTGCCGGCCAGGGCACCGGCGCCGTACGGACGGGACAGCCAGTCGATGGCGTTCTTCAGGACGGCGGGGATGGTGCCGTTGTACTCGGGGGAGAAGAGCAGCAGCGCGTCGGCCTGGCCGGCAGCGGTGCGCAGCGCGGCGGCGGCCTCGGGGACGCTGCCCTCGACGTCGATGTCCTCGTTGTAGAAGGGCACCTGGCCCAGGCCCTCGTGGAGCACGACCTCGACGCCCTCGGGGGCGTGCTTGGCGGCCGCCTCGGCGAGCTGACGGTTGTGGGAACCGGCGCGAAGGCTGCCGACCAGAGCAAGGATGCGTACGGACATGGCGAAACTCCCATAATCAAGCGATCGGTAACAATCGGGACCGTCCGGGTCCGTTGAAATTTGTACCACCTCAACCGGACCGCGGTCCACTTCGTGCATCACGGTAAACGGACCGGGGTCCGCTTGTCTTCCCGGGACGCTAATCTGAAGTCATGACCGAGCCGTTCGCGCCCTTCTCCGTGCCCCAGGCCCAGGACGTCCTGGCGGGCTTCGTGGACCTCGCCCTGCTGCCGACGGGCGAGAGGCCCCAGTTGCGCGCGGATGCCGCGCGCAACCGCACCCGGCTGCTGGAGGTCGCCGTCCGGCTGGCCGCCGAGCGCGGCATCGCCAACGTGACCATGGACGACATCGCGCTGGGGGCCGGAGTCGGCAAGGGCACCGTCTTCCGGCGCTTCGGGGACCGCACGGGCCTGCTCGTGGAGCTGCTCAGCCACCACGAGAAGCAGCTCCAGGCCGCCTTCCTCTCCGGGCCGCCGCCGCTCGGCCCGGGCGCGTCCCCGGTGGAGCGGCTGTACGCGTTCGGCTCGGCCGTCATCCTCCATGAGCACGCCCACCGGGACTTCTACCTGGAGGCCCACATAGAACCGGGCCGCCGCCGCACCAGCCCGGCGTATCACCTCCGGCTCGCCCATGTCCGCCTGCTGCTGCGCGAGGCACGCGCGGACGGCGACAGCGAACTCACCGCCCATCTGCTGCTCGGCTATCTGGAGACGGTGCTCGTCGACCATCTGCTCACCGTCCTCGGGATGTCCCTGGAGCGGGTGGAGGCGGGATGGCGTGATCTCGTCGATCGCTACACGGGCGACAGGGGTCGATGTACGGGCTGAAGCCGCCCGATGATGGGTCCATGACCCCTTCGGGCAGAAGAGCCGAGATGTTCGTCCCCGCCGAGCGGGACCCGCGTGGCCTCGGTCCCGCCACCGGCGACGAACGCACTTTGCTGGTCGCCTTCCTCACCGCCCAGCGCACCACGCTGGAACTCAAGTGCGCGGGCCTGGGTGCACGGCTGGCGCAGCGGTCCGCCGCGCCGTCCACCCTCTCGCTCCTCGGACTGCTGCGGCACCTCGCCGATGTGGAGCGCCGCTGGTTCCGCCGGGTGCTGGCCGCGCAGGACGCCCCACCCCTGTTCTCCTCGCCGTCCGACCCCGACGGCGACTTCACCGGTGCCGTACCCGACCCTGCGGTCGTGACCCGGGCCTGGAGCACCTGGCGCGCGGAGACCGCCTTCGCCGACGCGTTCGTCGCGCAGGCCCCGCACCTCGACGTCGAAGGCCATGACTCCTGGCGCGGCACCGTGTCGCTGCGCTGGGTGCTCCTTCACATGATCGAGGAGTACGCCCGTCACAACGGACACGCCGATCTGCTCCGGGAGCGGGTCGACGGGGCCATCGGTCTGTGAGGCCACGGGCCGGCCGGGGGTGACTCTCCGGGCGGGTCCCGGCCACCGGCCGAGCGTGCCCGGGGGCGGCCCCGGCCGCCGGGGCGTCCTTCGACGTCTCGTCGTTTGTGCAGGTCAGCGGCGTACTATCGGACATGACAACGGTCACCGGTGCAGCCTTTGCCCCGAAGCGCCGCCATGCGTTTCACTGCGGTGAGGCACCCGATGTGTGGGGGAAGGCGGAGCAGATGAGCGACCACGGTCATGCGCACGGCCCGGGGGGTCACGCGGGGCACTCCCACGGTGTGTCGGCGGACGCCGACCGCCGCTGGCTCGCCGCCGCGCTCTCCCTGATCACCGTGTTCATGGCGGCCGAGGTGGTCGTCGGTTTCCTCGCGGGCTCCCTGGCCCTGCTCTCGGACGCGGCCCACATGCTCACGGACGCCGCGTCCATCGTGCTCGCCCTCGTCGCGATGCGGCTCGCCGCCCGCCCGGCCCGCGGTGGATTCACCTACGGCCTCAAACGGGCGGAGATCCTCTCCGCCCAGGTCAACGGCCTCACGCTGCTGCTGCTCGGGGCCTGGCTGGCGTACGAGGCCGTGCGGCGGCTCATCGCCCCGCCGCACGTGGCGGGCGGACCGATGCTGGCCACCGCGCTCACCGGCATCGTCGTGAACGTGGCCGCCGCCTGGTGCATCTCGAAGGCCAACCGCACCTCCCTCAATGTGGAGGGCGCCTACCAGCACGTCCTGAACGACCTGTTCGCCTTCATCGGCACGGCGGTAGCCGCGCTCGTGGTCCTCCTGACCGGCTTCGAACGCGCGGACCCCATCGCCACCCTCGTGGTGGTCGCGCTGATGGTGAAGGCGGCGTACGGGCTGCTGCGTGACTCGGGGCGTATCTTCCTGGAGGCCGCGCCCGCCGACGTCGATCCGGACGCACTCGGCGACCGGCTCGTCGCCCGGCCGGACGTCGTCGAGGTGCACGATCTGCACGTCTGGCAGATCACCTCCGGCCAGGCCGCGCTGTCCGCGCACATCCTGGTGGAGCCCGGCGGCGACTGCCACGCGGTCCGCCGCGCCCTGGAGGACGTGCTGCACCGCGACTACGGCATCACCCACACCACCCTCCAGGTCGACCACGCCCCCGAACGGGTCCTACAGGTGGCGCCGCCCGGCGACCCGGACACGGCGGACGACCCCGCGCACTGCGAGGCCCGGCACGGCCCGGTGCACCGAGGGGAATCGCATCCCCACTGACGGAGCGCCGAAAGACGCGGTGCCTCCCACGGAGTCGTCGGGCGGCACCGCACCCCGGATGGCGTAACCCTTCACCCGTCTTGACCCTCCCTTTCCCTGATACCTCTGACGCAGAGCTAATGTCGGGGGAGTGGAATCCGAGAACTTCGCCGATGACCTGAGCACCGCCCTCGTGGCGGTGCAGCGGCTGATCCGACGGCGGCTGCGCATCGGGGTCGGCGCACCGCGTCTGCGGGGCGCGGAGGTCGAACTGCTGCGCCTGGTGGCGGCGCGTCCCGGCATCGGTGTGTCGGACGCGGCGAGAGAGCTGTACCTCGCGGGGAACTCGGTCTCCACACTGGTCAATCAGCTCGCACGGGACGGCTATCTGGTCCGGGAGACGGATCCGGCCGACCGGCGGGCCGCGCGACTCATGCCCACCGAGGCGGCCGAGGCACGGCTGCGTGACTGGCGCGAGCGGCGCACCGCGCTCGTACGCCGCCAGGTAGCCCGCCTCGACGACAAGGACCGCAAGGCGCTGGAGGCTGCTCTTCCGGCCCTGCGCAAGCTGGCGGAGAACCTGCACGAGGAGGCCGAGGAGACATGACGAGCAACGCGACGGCCGGTGAGGCGCCCGTGGTGGACGCCGTCACCTGTGGTGGACTCCGCTACTCCTTCGGGGAGACGACGGCGGTCGACGGACTGGACCTCCAGGTCCGGGACGGCGAGGTGTTCGGGCTGCTCGGACCGAACGGCGCGGGCAAGACCACCGCGATCCGCTGTATGACCACGCTGCTGCCGGTCCCGGCGGGCATGGTCCGGGTCTTCGGCCATGACACGGCCCGCGAGCGGATGGCCGTGCGGCGGCTGCTGGGCTACGTGCCGCAGCAGCTCTCCGCCGATTCCGGACTCACCGGACGGGAGAACGTCGCACTGTTCGCCCGCGTCTTCGACGTCTCCCGGCGCGAACGGGCCCAGCGGGTCGAGCAGGCCCTCGCGGCCGTCGACCTGACCGCCGCGGCCGACCGTCTGGCGAAGACGTACTCCGGGGGTATGGTCCGTCGGCTGGAACTCGCCCAGGCGCTGGTCAGCGCGCCCCGGCTGCTGATCCTCGACGAGCCGACCATCGGCCTCGACCCGATCGCCCGGACCAATGTGTGGGAGCACATCAACGCCGTCCGCGCCGCCACCGGCATGACCGTCCTCGTCACCACCCACTACATGGACGAGGCCGACCAGTACTGCGACCGAGTCGCCCTGATGCACCGCGGCCGGGTCCGTGCCCTCGGCACCCCCGCCGAGCTGCGGAGCGGACTTCGGGAACGGCTCGGCACCGAAGGCCCGCTGCCGACGCTGGAGGACGTCTTCCGTGACGTGGCCGGCAGTGGACTCGACGACCAGTCAGGAGACTTCCGCGATGTCCGAAGCACCCGCCGCACCGCGTCCCGCGTCGGCTGACCGCGCACCGCAGCCGGACCTCGGCCTGCTGGTGACCCCGCCCCGCGCCCGCACCGGCTGGCGGGTGCTGCCGGCCCGGGTGGCCGCGATGTGCGCGGTCGAGCTGCAGAAGCTGCGTCATGACCGCACCGAGCTGTACACCCGCGCGATCCAGCCGGCGCTGTGGCTGCTGATCTTCGGCGAGACGTTCACCCGGATCAAGGCCATTCCGACCGGCGACATCCCGTACCTCGACTATCTGGCGCCCGGCATCATCGCCCAGTCCGCGATGTTCATCGCCATCTTCTACGGCATCATGATCATCTGGGAGCGGGACGCCGGCATCCTCACGAAGCTGCTGGTCACACCGACCCCACGGGCGGCCCTCATCACCGGCAAGGCGTTCGCGGCCGGGGTGAAGGCGCTGATCCAGGCGCTGGTGGTCGTCGTGATCGCGGCGCTGCTCGGCGTCGCGATGACCTGGAACCCGCTGCGGCTGCTGGGCGTGGCGGTGGCCGTCGTCCTGGGCTCGGCCTTCTTCTCCTGTCTGTCCATGACGATCGCGGGCATCGTCCTGACCCGCGACCGGCTGATGGGCATCGGCCAGGCGATCACGATGCCGCTCTTCTTCGGCTCCAACGCCCTCTACCCGGTGGCCGTCATGCCCGGCTGGCTCCAGGCGATCAGCAAGATCAACCCGCTGAGCTACCAGGTCGACGCCCTGCGCGGCCTGCTGCTCGGCACGCCGTCGCATCTGCCGCTCGACTTCGGCGTGCTGGCGGTGGCCGCGGCCATGGGCGTCACCTCGGCCTCGTCGCTGCTGGCACGACTGGCCCGCTGACAGCCTTGCACCGCGGCCGGACCCGGCCGTCGTCGGGAAGTACGGCATCGGCGACGGCCGCCTCACCGCTTCTTCCAGAACGCCATCAGATCCGCCAGAGCTCTGATGATCTCGGGACGCTCCGACGCCTCCGCCTGGCGCAGACTGATGACGAGCGCCAGGAGGATCATGACGACGAAGAGGGCGACGGCGTAGAGGAAAAGCTGCGGAGCAACTCCGGCGACTTGCTCGAGTACGGCCCACATACTGCCTCCCGGACGGTCCCGGCCGCTGCCTGAGGGAAGACTTCGCCGGGGTGCGAGGACCTCCACGAAGGCAGGCGGACACCTGTCATCACACAGCGCCCGCCGGCTGCGCACCTCGGCCGCGTGGTACCAGGAGGGGAAGGCGGATCCGCTCGGGAAGCCTTCCGCTGTCTGGTCGGCACGATGTGGCGCCCGTGTGTCGAGAGGCTCGACGCCACTGCCGTGTTGTGCTGCTCCGCGAGTTCGGCGGGGACGGCGTCATCGAGTCCGGCGAGTTCGGTGCCTGGTGCGGCTCCGTCTCGTCGACGCTGGCGGTGGCGGGGGAGTTTCCTCGTCGCCGCCTGACCAGTTACTTCTCGGTATCAACCGTATCCGCGAGGCCCGCTCGAACACGGCTGACTCGCGCATGCGTTCACCCGTTGGGTCTCCTACGGGCCGTCCATGCAGGGGTTCCCGATCATCCGCGGGACGGATGCCGTCCTGTCACGGGCGAAGCGCAGCCCCTCTGCGACCGTCGTCGCCCGGCGATCCCCCGGGTCGCCGCCCGGCCGCCGACCTGGTAATCATGGGGGTCGAGTTCCTCGGGCCTGCCCGTGATGCCGTAGGACTTGCCCGTGATGCCGTAGGAGTCGAGGGGCCGTCGCTCGGCTGCGAACGGTTCGCCCGAAGGGGGCTCCGGTGAACCACCCGAGACGCCGCCGTGCTGATCCACCGGACAGGGCCTCAGCGGCGACGCTGAGTGAGCGGACGCGCCAGAGGGTCAACCGGAATGCAAGAGGGTTCCCGGCAGAGCTGAAAGCGCCGAAATCATTCGCATTAGGATGGATTCGACGGATGTAGATCGTTGCAGGTCCACATCCGATCGTATGCGGCTCAGCGGGTACCCCAAGCGGTGAGCGGAGGCGACAGTCGGCCGTGGTGAATGCCAGAAGCGATGCGGACAACACCGGCCCGTCCGCCTCGCCCGCCCATCCGCTGCGCCAGCAGCGGGGCCTGCGTACCATACCGACCGTGCGGCCCTTGGAGCGACACCTGCGGATGCGGCTGCTCGACGCCGTGGACGAGGACCGGCGAGATGTCGAGGTGCTGCTGACCGCGCTTCAGCAGGCGGTGGCCGAGGTGCACGGCCTGGGTGGCATGGTGCATCTCCCGGGCGCCGGCATGAGCGGCATCCTCTACCTGGTCGCGGAGAGTGGCCTGCCGGAGTCGATGACCCGACCCTGGCTGATCATCCCGGTACGGGGCACGGCGCCCCCCGGCAAGGCCGCCCGCGACGACACCGACATCTGGCAACCCGACCTGGCCCCGCCTGACCCGTTGCCGGGCCGGGGCCCCGCCGCCCTGTGGCCTTCCCGGCTCACCGCCGGCATCGGTCACCTGGCCGTCCCCATTCCGAGCGGTGGCCGGCGACGCGGCGCGCTCTCCGTCCTCTTCCCCCCGGGCGCCGAGCCCGGCGCGGCGGAGCGCGAGTTCCTGAACGAGGTGGCGGCGTGGATGTCCGGGAGGCTCAGGTCGTCCGGAATTCTCGATCCGTCCCCCAGCCTGCTGCGCGCCGTGGAGAACGGGCCAGGACCGCGGGAGGCCGCCGCCCCGCGGGACGCGGAACGGGTGCCATCCTTCACGTACACGTGGGACCTGTACACGGGCGAGCTGACCTCCGACCAGCCCGTCGAGGAGGTGCTGGCCGGCATCGATCCGGAGGTGATGAGCGGCGGCATCGAGGCGTGGGCGGACCTGATCCACCCGGACGACCTGCCAGGGGCGGTGGCCGGTTTCGACACGGGCATCCAGATGCGCGGCGGCTTCCAGGGCGAGTACCGGATCCGGCGCCAGGACGGCACCTACCTCTGGATCGAGGCCCGTGCCCGGACGATCACGGACGAAGAAGGGGCGCCGGTGAAGGTGATCGGCACCATCCGGGACAGCAGCGAAACACACGCCGCCGCCGAGTCGGTGGGGCGGGCGCTGCGACACATGAGCGACGGCTTCGTCTCCGTGGGCACGGACTGGCGCATCGGATTCCTCAATCACGCCGCCGAGCGGCTCCTCGGCGCCGCGGGAGATGTGGTCGGAGCCCTGCTCTGGGACATTCCCGCGGTACGTGCCGTGCCGGAGCTGGCGCAACAGTGCCGGGCCACGGTGGCCGAGGGTCAGCCGGCCGGACTCGACGTACCGGGGCCGGACGGGAGGTCCTGGTACCACCTGCGGCTGGTGCCGGTGCCGGAAGGCCTCACGCTCTACATCACCGACACCACCGAGCGGCATCTACGGGAGGTCGAGCGGGCCGCCGCGGAGCGGGCGGCCGCGGAGCGGGCGGCCCTGGTGCAGCGGATCACACGGGAGCTGGCCGAGGCCGTCACGGTCCAGGATGTGCTGGCGGCGGTGGCCGACGGCGTGATGACACCCCTGGGGGCCACCGGGTTCGTCATGCTCGGCGTGGTCGGCGACCGGCTGACCGTGGTCGGCTCCCGTGGATATTCGGAGGGCTTCAACCGGTTGCTGGACGGGCGGTGGACAGTACGGGACACCACCAACCCGGCTGGGGACGCCCTGCGCACCCGCGCCCCCCTGTACATATCCTCTCCGGAGGAGTTCCTGAAGCACTACCCGGAGACCGAGATCCTGATCCGGCAGGGCGGCAAGCAGGCGTGGGCCTTTCTGCCGCTGGCGGTATCGGGGCGCGGGATCGGCGCGGCGGTGATCAGCTTCAGCCGACCGCGGGTGCTGGACGATGACGAACGAACGCTGCTGACCGCGCTCAGCGGACTGATCGCGCAGGCCCTGGAGCGGGCCGGGCTCTACGACGAGGCGACGACCCGCGCCCGCACCCTCCAGCGCAGCCTGCTGCCGCAGGTCCTCCCCGAGTTGCCCCAGGTGACGGCTGCGGCGCGCTACCAGCCGGCCAAGCAGGGAGCCGACGTCGGCGGCGACTGGTACGACGTGATCCCTCTCTCTGCGGCCCGGGTGGCGCTCGTGATCGGCGACGTCATGGGCCACGGCATGGCCGAGGCCGCCACCATGGGCGCGCTCCGCACGGCCGTCCGCACCCTCTCGGAGCTGGAACTGCCGCCCGACGAAATCCTCAGCCGCCTCAACGACATCGTCGGTGAGCTGGGCACCGATGCCTTCGCGACCTGCCTGTACGGCATCTACGACCCGGTGACCCGGCGCCTGTCGTACGCCAGCGCAGGTCAGCCGCCCCCGGCGGTGGCCCATCCCGACGGCACCGTCACCTTCCTGTCCATGACCCCGGACCCGCCCCTGGGGGTGGCCGCTCCGCCCTTCGAGACCCTCGAGACCCTGCTTCCCGCCGACAGTCTGCTCGCCCTCTACAGCGACGGCCTGGTCGAGAGCAAGGACAGAGATGTCACCACCGGCATGAGCCGCCTCGCCGAGTTCCTCACCCAGTCCGTGAACGCCATGCCGACCGCACCGGCGGACGCGTCCGACCTGGACGCCCTCTGCGCCACCCTCACCTCCGCACTCCTCCCCGCCCATGGCGCGCTGGTGGACGACGCCGCCCTGCTGCTGGCTCGCACCCACCCGCTGGACGCGGAGGACGTGGCGGAGTGGCCGTTGCCGGAGGATCCGGTGGCGGCGGGCCAGGCCCGCGACCTGGTCCGCGCCCAGCTCGCCCGCTGGGAAATAGTCGACGAGGACCTGATCATGACCACCGAACTCCTGGTCAGCGAGCTGGTCGGGAACGTCATCCGGCACGCCTGCGGCCCCATCCGGCTGCGC
The DNA here is from genome assembly GCF_042896945.1 of Streptomyces sp. NPDC001222. Lineage (NCBI taxonomy): Bacteria > Bacillati > Actinomycetota > Actinomycetes > Kitasatosporales > Streptomycetaceae > Streptomyces > Streptomyces sp. NPDC001222. The sequence continues at coordinate 122,412 of NZ_JBIAXT010000013.1, read as the reverse complement.
ATGCTCCGCAGCCGCGCGCTGATCTGCGAGGTCTCCGACGCCAGCCTGACCACGCCGCACATCCGCCACACCTCCGCCACCGACGAGGGCGGCCGCGGCCTGCAGCTCATCTCCGCACTCTGCCAGCGCTGGGGCACCCGCCACACCCGCACCGGGAAGTCCATCTGGACCGAACAGCCCCTCCCCACGACGCCGGCCTGACGGACCGACTCGCGCGGGGCCGTCGCCCCTCATGAACGCGGTCAGCCCGGCGGACCGACTAGAGCGTGTTGCGACTGTCCCGCCCGCTTCGCGACACCGCCTGGTCCAGCAGCGGAATCTCGATGGCCGGGCAGCGGTCCATCACCATGTCCAGCCCGGCCGCGCGCGTGCGTTCGTACGCACCTTCGTCGATCACGTCCAGCTGGAACCAGACGGCCTTGGCACCGATCGCGACGGCCTCGTCGGCGACCGGGCCCGCCAGGTCGCTGTTGACGAAGACGTCGACGACGTCGACCGGGAACGGGATCGCGTCCAGCGACGGGTATCCCTGCTCGCCGTGGACCGTCTCCGCCTTGGGGTGGACCGGCACGATCCGCTTGCCGTGGCGCTGGAGCACCGCGGCGACCCCGTAGGCGGCACGGCGCTGGTTCCCGGACAGTCCCACGATCGCCCAGGTGTCGCCCAGCTCGGTGAGGATCTTGCGGATCGTTGCTGAGTCGCCGTACACGGCCGGTCTCCTTCGACGTCCCGCGACGCGGCGGACCCGCGCCGTCTGCTGTGGGGCAACCGTGGGCGGGACAGAGGGATTCCCCGCGCGGCGACGACTGCCACCGACGACCGTACGGTGGACCGCCCCTTGCCCGGAACGGGCCCCTCCTCGCTGCGCCGGAGCTCTTGTGCGCCTACGCTCGCTCCGTGCTCCGTATCATCGACGCTCGCAACGGCGAGCCCACCGGCGTCCGTCCCGGCCTGGTCCGTGTCCACGCCCATGTCACCGGGGCCGACACCGCCGCGCTGAGGGTGCTGCTGATGGCCGATGTACTGGCCCGGGCCCTGGAACTCGGCGGAACTCCCGTGGTCACGGTCGCCGCCCCGTCCGATGCCCTCCGGGAACGCGCCGACGCCCTCGGCATCCGTCCCGCGGAGCCGGACGCGCCGGGTCTCGGCCGCGCCCTGCACGTGGTAGGGGCGGAGCACACCGCACCCGACGGGGTGTGCATCGAGGTCGCCCCGGCCACCGGACCGGCCGACACCGCAGCCTCGCCGTCGGCCGTACGTCTCGCCCTGCTCGCCCGCCCCCGCCGGGACCCCGTCGACCTCGACCCGGCCGCCCTGACCGCGGCGCACGACACACTCGGGCGCTGGCGCGGGGCCGTGGCCGACTGGGCGGTCCACCCCTCGCGGCCCATCCCGGAGCAGGTGCGGCAGGATCTGCGCGCCGCCTGGGAGAACGACCTCGACGTACCGGGCGTCCTGGAGGTGCTGGAGCGAGTGGAGGGCGACGACGACCTGCCGGCGGGCGCACGCTTCGAGACCTACGCCTACGCCGACCGCCTGCTCGGCCTGGACCTGGCCCGCGAGATCGGGGCCCGGGCATGACCACCCGCGCCGGGCACGGCCCGCTGCGCCGGCTCGTGGTCCTGCGGCACGCCAAGTCCGCCTGGCCCGACGGTGTCGCCGACCACGAACGGCCCCTCGCGCCCCGCGGCCGCCGGGACGCCCCGGCCGCCGGACGTGCCCTCGCCGAGGCCGACTGCCTGCCCGACCTCGCGCTGTGCTCCACCGCCGTGCGCGCCCGCCAGACCTGGCTGCTGGCCTCGGCCCAGTGGGGCACCCCGCCGCCCGTACGGTTCGACCCGCGGCTGTACGCCGCCGACGTGTCCGATCTGCTGGAGGCCGTGCACGAGACGCCACCCGAGGTGGAGACCCTGCTGCTGATCGGGCACAACCCGGAGCTCACGGACCTGGTGCTCGCCCTCGCCGGGCAGGGCCTCGACGACACGCTGGAGCGCGTCGGTACCAAGTTCCCCACCGCGGCGATCGCCGTCCTCGCCGCCCACGGCCCCAGTTGGGAGGCCCTCGCCCCCGGCAGGGCCATCCTGACGGAGATGACCGTGCCGAGGGGCGAGAAGGAGTAGCCACGGGACGAAACGGCTGCGGGAAGAGTCAGCCACGGGACGGAACAGCTATCCGACGTGGATGCGGGGGCGGCGCGCCGGCTCCGGCTCGGCGCGGCGCAGCACTTCGCGGGTGACCGGTGCGACCTCGCCGTCGCCGAACACCAGGAAGCGCAGCAGATGGCTGAACGGGGCGCCCTCGGTCCAGTTGAAGTAGGCGTGCGGCACCTGGCCGGTGCGGTCGCGCAGCTCCATCAGGACGGCCGCGATGGTGTTGGGGACGGTCGCCCCGGACACCCGCAGCCTGCGCACCCCGTACTTCTCGTCGCCGTGCACCCTCAGATCGGCGCTGAAGTCCGAGGAGTCGGTGACGAAGACCTCCAGGAACAGCACCGGCCGCCCGTCCGGGATATGGGTCTGCTCGCGCTGGCTGTACTCCTTGGCGCGGTACTCCCGTCTGCTGTGCTCCTGGGGCTCGTTGGCGATCAGCCGCAGCGGTCCGTGCGCGGCCGCCTCCTCGACGAACCTCGTCGCCGGGTCGTCGAAGGTGACGGTCGCGGCGCGCAGTTCGAAGGCGCGGTGCACCCGTGAGGCGAACGACGTGATCAGGATCGCGAGGATGAAGATCAGTGCGATCTTCAGGCCGTCGGGGCGCTCGATCACATTCGTGACCAGGGTGTACATCAAGACGGCGGTGATCGCTCCGAAGCCGAGCGCGGCGGCCCGGTGACCGCGCCGGTGCGCGGCGACCGTCGAGGCGAACGCCGCGGAGAGCATCAGCACGAGCACGCCCGTCGCGTAGGCGCCGCTCTGGGCGTCGACATCGGCGTGGAACCACAGCGTGATGACCACGGCGGCCGCCATGAAGACCAGTACCAGGGGCCGCACGGCACGGGTCCACTCCGGCGCCATGCCGTAGCGCGGCAGATAGCGCGGCACCAGGTTGAGCAGGCCGGCCATGGCGGAGGCGCCGGCGAACCAGAGGATCGCGATGGTGGCGACGTCGTAGACCGTGCCGAACGCCCCGCCCAGCTGCTCGTGCGCGAGATAGGCCAGCGCGCGTCCGTTGGCGGGGCCGCCGCTCTTGAAGGCCTCCTGCGGAATCAGGATCGTCGTCGCCAGGCTGGACAGCAGCAGGAGACAGCTCATGATCACGGCAGCCGTGGTGAGCAGCTTGCGCGTGTCACGCACCCGTCCGGTCGGACGGTCGTAGGTGTCCGACGGATCGCCCTTGATCTGCGGCATCACCGCCACGCCCGTCTCGAAGCCGGACATGCCGAGCGCCAGCTTCGGGAAGACGAGCAGCGCCACACCGATCATCGCGAGCGGCGAGGAGTGCTCGGTGGTCATCGCGTCCGTCCAGCCGCCGATCTTCACCGGGTGGCTCAGCACCTCCCAGACGGCGACCGCGAGCACGACCACGTTGAGGCTCAGATAGGTAGCGACCAGGGCCACCGCGATGCCGATGGCCTCCTTGAACCCCTTCAGGAAGACGGCGCCGAGCGCGGCGAGCAGAAACAGGGTGATCCAGGCGTTGGCGCCGTGTGCCCAGTGCGGAGCGTACGGGTTCTCCACGACGTGCGCGGCGGCGTCCGCGGCCGACAGAGTCATCGTGATCATGAAGTCGGTGGCCGCGAAGCCCAGCAGCACCAGTACCAGGATCTTCCCCGCCCACCACGGCAACAGTCGCTCCAGCATGGCGATCGAGCCCTCGCCGTGCGGGCTCTCCCGGGCCACCCGGCGGTAGACGGGGAGGGCGCCGAAGAGGGTCAGCGCGATCAGCACGAGCGTTGCGAGCGGCGACAGCAGGCCGGCCGCGAGGGCGGCGATACCGGGCTGGTAGCCGAGGGTGGAGAAGTAGTCCACACCCGTCAGGCACATGACGCGCCACCAGGGGTGCCCTTCGTGCGCGGCGTCCGGGGCGGCGTGCGGGCCCGGGTGCCGGGCCGCCCGCTCGCTCAGGCCTTCCAGCAGCCAGGCCCGCCAGCGGGCCTTCGCGGGGGCGGGCGGCAAGTGGCCGGGCTCGTCGGTGTCCGGACTCTCCACCTGGGTGCCGGTCATGCTGTAGCTCTCTCCTGTGCTCGCTCGGGCAGCCTCGCGGGGCCGCGGCTCCGGCCCGGGCCCTGGACGCCCCGGAACCCGGCAACGACGAGCGAGTATCCATCACGGGGCAGTGTGCCCGGGCGTCCGGGGGCGGACGCGCCGAGGGGAGACGAACCGGTGAGATGTGCGGCACACCTGGTGGGAGGCACCGGGCGGGCGCGGAGTCGCCCTCGTGCCGTGCTTCCGGGAGCGCCGCATAGGCTGGCGTGATGCAGGACGAGTACCGCACAGTCGCCCGCGCGGGCGTGCACGAGACCGAGGTCAACCGCTCCCGTTTCCTGTGCGCCCTCGCCCCGGCCGCCACCGAACAGGAGGCGCAGGACTTCATCGCCGAGGTCCGCAAGGAGCACGCCGACGCCACCCACAACTGCTTCGCGTACGTCATCGGTGCCGACGCCGCGATCCAGAAGGCGAGCGACGACGGCGAACCGGGCGGCACCGCGGGCGTCCCCATGCTCCAGATGCTGCTGCGCCGCGACATGCGGTACGTCGTCGCCGTCGTCACCCGCTACTACGGCGGGGTGAAGCTCGGCGCGGGCGGGCTCATCAGGGCCTACGGGGGTGCCGTCGGCGAGGCCCTGGACACGCTCGGCACCCTGACCCGCCGCCGGTTCCGGCTCGCCACGGTGACGGTGGACCACCAGCGCGCGGGCAAGGTGCAGAACGATCTGCGGGCGACCGGCCGCGAGGTGCGCGACGTGCGCTACGGCGAGGCCGTGACCATCGAGATCGGGCTGCCCGACGCCGACGTCGAGGCCTTCCGGGCCTGGCTCGCGGACGCCACCGCGGGCACCGCCGGGTTCGAACCGGGCGGGGAGGCCTACAGGGACGCGGACTCGGGGCGGTGAGGGCTCCGGGGACACGTTTTCAGGGCGGTGAGGGCTCCGGTGTGACGTTCTCCTCGTCGGTCCGCCTGCCGGACTGGTAGACGGTCACGAAGACGCCGCAGCACGGGAGTTGTGTCGCGATGCGCCCCGGACAGGCGGTGGAACTCGGCGCGGCCGAGCTGTCCGGCAAACCTTCCCGGCCACAGCAACTGGGCGCCGGACTCGAAGAGGTGTCCGCAACCCCGGGTGAGAAACATCGGCACGCCGAAGAGCAGCAGGAACGACGACGCGGCCCGGGCGCGGGGGTCGTGGTGGGCGGCCGGTATCCGGCGGTGAGGGAGGACGGGAAGAAGACCGCCTCCTCGCTCTCTGTGCCGGAGGCGGCGACCGGCGGCGTACCGCAGCCGGGAAATCATGGACATTTACGGTTATTTGGGGGTGGATGGGGATGGCCGGGCGGGGGAGTGGTGGCTCAGGTGGCGGCAGGCGTTAGCGTGGTGGGTGCTGACCGTGAGCCCGCGTTGGTCGGTGCTGGTCATTGAGGCTTTCCAGGGGGAGACATGCAGGTCGGAGCGGTTTCTTGAGATTGCTGCACACGTCCGACTGGCATCTGGGCCGGGCCTTCCACCGCGTGAACATGCTCGACGCCCAGGCCGCGTTCATCGACCACCTCCTCGCGACCGTGCGCGAGCGCGGCGTGGACGCCGTGGTCGTGTCGGGAGACGTGTACGACCGGGCGGTGCCGCCCCTGGCCGCGGTCGAGCTCTTCGACGACGCCCTGCACCGACTCGCCGACCTGGGCGTGCCCACGGTGATGATCTCCGGGAACCACGACTCGGCACGCCGCCTCGGCGTCGGCGCGGGTCTCCTCGGCCGCGCGGGCGTCCATCTGCGCACCGAGCCCGCCGCCTGCGGCACCCCCGTCATGCTCGCGGACACCCACGGGGACGTCGCCTTCTACGGCCTGCCGTATCTGGAACCTGCCCTGGTCAAGGACGAGTTCAGCACGAAGGCGGGGCACGAGGCGGTGCTCGCGGCCGCCATGAACCGGGTCCGCGCCGACCTCGCCACGCGCCCGCCGGGCACCCGCTCCGTCGTCCTCGCCCACGCCTTCGTCACCGGGGGCGAGCCCAGCGACAGCGAGCGGGACATCACGGTCGGCGGGGTCGCCGCGGTGCCCGCGGGCGTCTTCGCCGGGGTGGACTACGCGGCCCTGGGCCATCTGCACGGCAGCCAGACCATCACCGAGCGCGTGCGCTACTCCGGCTCCCCGCTGCCGTACTCCTTCTCGGAGGCCGGCCACCGCAAGAGCATGTGGCTCGTCGACCTCGGGGCCGACGGCTCCGTCACGGCGAACCGTGTCGACTGCCCGGTGCCGCGCCCCCTCGCCCGGATCCGGGGGAGACTCGAGGACCTCCTCGTGGATCCGGAGCTGGAGCGCCACGAGGAGGCCTGGCTGGAGGCCACGCTCACCGACCCGGTGCGGCCCGCCGAGCCGATGGCCCGGCTGGCCGGGCGCTTCCCGCACACGCTCAGCCTCGTCTTCGACCCCGAGCGCGCCCCCGAGGACCCCGCCGCGTCGTACGCGCGGCGGCTGGCGGGCCGCTCCGACCAGCAGATCGCGGAGGACTTCGTGGCCCATGTGCGCGGAGCGGGACCCGACGCACACGAACGGGCGGTGCTCCAGGACGCGTTCGACGCGGTACGCGCCGACGACACCGTTCGGGAGATCGCGTGACCTCGCGCGCCCGGGACACGGAGGGCGCCCCGTGAGGCTGCACCGGCTCGACATCACCGCCTTCGGCCCCTTCGGCGGCACCCAGCGTGTCGACTTCGACGCGCTGTCCGCCGCCGGGCTGTTCCTGCTCCACGGACCCACGGGCGCGGGCAAGACCTCGGTCCTGGACGCCGTGTGCTACGCGCTGTACGGGGCCGTGCCCGGCGCCCGGCAGAGCGGCCAGGGCCTCACCCTGCGCAGCGACCACGCGGCGCCGGGCACCCGCACCGAGGCCCGGCTCGAACTCACCGTCGCCGGACGCCGGCTGGAGATCACCCGGCAACCCCCGTGGGAGCGCCCCAAGAAGCGCGGCACCGGCACGACGACCGACAAGGCTCAGACCTGGCTGCGCGAGTACGACGCGACCCATGGCGCCTGGAAGGACCTCAGCCGTTCCCACCAGGAGATCGGCGAGGAGATCACCCAGCTGCTCGGCATGAGCCGTGAGCAGTTCTGCCAGGTCGTGCTGTTGCCGCAGGGCGACTTCGCCCGTTTTCTGCGCGCCGACGCCGAGGCCCGCGGCAAGCTGCTGGGCCGTCTCTTCGACACCCGCCGCTTCGCCGAGGTCGAGAAGCGTCTCGCGGAGCGGCGCCGCGCCACCGAGGCCGAGGTGCGCGAGGGGGACGCGGCACTGCTCGCCGACGCGCACCGGATGCAGCAGGCCGCGGGCGACGCGTTGCCCCTGCCGGACCTGCAACCGGGCGACCCGGGACTCGCCACCGCCGTCCTCGGCTGGGCCGCCGTCGCCCGGAGCACCGCCCGGGAGCGGCTCACGATCGCGCAGTGCGCGCGGACGGCCGCGGAGTCGGCGCGTTCCGCCGCCGAGCGCGTTCTCGACGACGTACGCGAACGGGCGCGGCTCCAGCGCCGGTTCGCCGAGGCCCGGGAGCGCGCGGCCCTGCTCGAACAGCGGGCCGACGCCCACCGGGAGGCGCAGGGACGCATGGAGCGCTCCCGGAAGGCCGAGGCCGTCGCGCCCGCCCTCGAATTGCGGAAGTCCGCCGAGACCGAGCACCGCGGGGCCGCCGCCGAGGAGGCACGCACGCGTGCCGTGCTCCCGGAGACGTTCGCGGACGCCGGAGCGGCCGGTCTCGCCGCCGCCGCCCGCCGTGCCGCCGAGGAGCTGGGCGGCCTGGAGTCGGCCCGCCGTGCCGAGCGGCGACTGGCCGCCATCACCGCGGAACGGGCGGACCTGGACCGCGAGGAGCGCGCCGACGAGGCCGTCCTCCAGGACGCCGGGGACTGGCTCGCCGAATGGGAGGAGACGCGCACGGGCCTGCAGGCCCGGATCGACTCCGCTCAGGAGGACGCGGCCCGGGCCGAGCAGCTCGCGGTGCAGCGCGAGCCCGCGCGCAAGCGGCTGGCGGCGGCCCGCGAGCGGGACCGGCTGACCGGGGAGGCCGAAGCCGCCCAGGCCCGTGCCCTCGCTGCCCGGGAACGCGCGCTCACGGCCCATGAGCACTGGCTCGACCTCAAGGAACAGCGCCTCAAGGGCATTGCCGCCGAACTCGCCGCCGGGCTCCTCGACGGCGAACCCTGCGCCGTGTGCGGAGCGACCGACCACCCCGCGCCCGCGCGGAAGGTCGCCGGACACGTCGACCGACAGGCGGAGGAGAAGGCCCTCGCCGCGCATCGGCACGCGGAGGAGCAGCGCGCCGAGGACGAACGGCGGCTCGGCGCCGTACGCGAGGCACTGGCCGCCGCCACCGCCGAGGCCGGTGAGGAGCCGACCGCCGAACTGGCCGCCCGGGCGCAGGACGTGGAGCGGCTCTACGGCATGGCCCGCGACGGCGCCACCCGGCTGCACGCGGCGCAGGAGGACCTGCGCCGGGCCGAGCACGAGCGGGAGCGACGGACCGCGGCCCGTCAGGAAGCCGACGTGCGCGGGGCGGCCCGGACCTCCCGCAGGGAGGCCCTGGAGAGGGAATGCCTCGCGCTGGAGGAGGAGTTGGCCCAGGCCCGGGGCGACGCCGTGAGTGTGGCCGCACGCTCGGCGCAGCTGGAACGCCGGGCCGCCCTGCTCACCGACGCGGCCGACGCCGCCCGCGCCGCTCAGGACGCCGCACAGCGGCTCAAGGAGGCCGACGCGCGCCTGGCCGACGCGGCCTTCCGCGCCGGGTTCGACACCCCGCAGGCCGCGGCCGCCGCACTCCTGGACGACACGGCCCACCGCGAGCTGCAGCGACGGCTCGACGCCTGGCAGCAGGAACAGGCCGCCGTGCGCGCGATGCTGGCCGAGGCCGGCACCACGGCCGCCGCGCAGCAGCCGCCCGCCGATCTCGCCGCTGCGGAAGGGGCCGCCGACATCGCGGCCCGGCGCCTCCAGGAGGCGGTCTCCGCACTGGACGCGGCGATGAGCCGCTGCGCCGAACTCGACCGGTTGTCGGCGCGCGCCACCGCGTTCGTACGGCGGCTCGCGCCGCTGCGCGAGGAGTACGACCGGGTGGCCCGGCTGGCGTCGCTGACGGCCGGCACCTCCGCCGACAACGAACGCAGGATGCGGCTGGAGTCGTATGTGCTCGCCGCCCGCCTCGAACAGGTGGCGGCCGCCGCGACCGCGCGGCTGCAGCGCATGTCCTCCGGCCGCTACACCCTCGTCCACTCCGACGACCGCTCGGGACGCGGCCGCAGCGGTCTCGGACTTCATGTCGTCGACGCGTGGACGGGGCGGGAGCGGGACACCGCGACGCTCTCCGGCGGGGAGACGTTCTTCGCCTCCCTCGCCCTCGCCCTGGGCCTCGCGGACGTCGTCACCGACGAGGCCGGCGGGGTCCGGCTCGACACGCTCTTCATCGACGAGGGGTTCGGCAGTCTCGACGACCAGACCCTCGACGAGGTCCTCGACGTGCTGGACTCCCTGCGGGAGAGGGACCGCAGCGTGGGCATCGTCAGCCACGTCGGGGATCTGCGGCGGCGCATCCACGCGCAGCTGGAGATAGTCAAGGGAAGAACGGGCTCGGCCGTACGGCAGCGGGGAGCCGGCTGAGGCGGGAGCCGGTCAGTTGCCGAGGGGACGCTGGGGGAGAGGTGACGAGTAGACGACACTCGTCGTCACCGAACCCAGCGCGCCGATCCGGCCCGACACCTCCTCGAGGTGGCGCATCGAGCGTGCCGCGACCTTGATGACGAAACAGTCGTCCCCGGTGACGTGGTGCGCCTCCAGGATCTCCGGTGTGGTGGCCACGAGGTCGTGGAACGGACGGTAGTTGCCGTTCGGGTAGCGCAGGCGGACGAACGCGAGGATCGACAGGCCCAGGCGCTCGGGGTCGACCACCGCCGCATACCCCTTGATGACGCCCGCCTCCTCGAGCCGGCGCACCCGTTCGGTGACCGCGCTCGCGGACATGGAGACGGCACGGGCCAGTTCGGCATAGCTGGCCCGGCCCTCGCGCTGCAGGACGTCGAGGATGCGCCAGTCGGTGGCGTCCGGGGAATACGCGGTCATCACCGAGAGATAGCAGGGGAATCCCCGGCAGATCAAGGGGTGTGCCGGGGATCGCGCCTTCAGACCGCCGGTCGACGGCCATAGATTCATGGCGCGTCGAGACCCGCGAGAGAAGGGCCCACCCATGACCACCAGCCCCGTAGCCGTCAACCCCGTCCTGGGCGTCGCCCCGGCCGCCCCGGCCGTCGCCGCCGCCCACTTCCGGGCGAGCCTCGCCTTTCACACCGATGTGGCCGACGTCGCCGCGGCGCTGTCGGCGGGCGGCGACCCCGGTTTCGTCGTCCTCGACTCGCGCTCGACGCAGGCGTGGGAGCAGGGGCATGTCCCCGGCGCGGTCCATCTGCCCACCGCGCTCGTCCCCGACCGGGCGGGGCAACTGCTCGACAGGTCCGTGCCGGTGGTCACGTACTGCTGGGGCCCGAGCTGCAACGGCGCGGCCCGGGCGGCCCTCGCCCTCGCCGAACTGGGCTTCCAGGTCAAGGAGATGCTCGGCGGGTTCGAGTACTGGGTGCGCGAGGGACTCGCCTACGACACCGGACAGGAACCCGCCGGACCCGCGGCCGTCGCAGGCGACTGCGGCTGCTGACCTGACCGCCGGGCCCCCGCCGGTGGCGTGAACCCGGCCGCGCGCGGGTGAGGTCAGAGCCGGGACAGCTCGTCCACCAGGTCGTCCAGGCCCAGGGAGCCCTGCGAGAGCGCCGCCATGTGCCAGGCCTTCGCGTCGAACGCCTCGCCGTGGCGCTTCCTGGCGTTCTCGCGGCCCAGCAGCCAGGCGCGCTCGCCGAGCTTGTAGCCGGTCGCCTGGCCGGGCATGCAGAGGTAGCGGATCAGCTCGCTCTCCACGAAGTCCGCCGGCCGGCTGCTGTGCGCGCCGAAGAACTCCTGCGCCAGTTCCGGCGTCCAGCGCTCGCCCGGATGGAACGGCGAGTCCGCCGGGATCTCCAGCTCCAGATGCATGCCGATGTCGATGATCACGCGGACCGCCCGCATCATCTGCGCGTCCAGATAGCCGAGCCGTTGCTCCGGATCCGTGAGGAAGCCCAGCTCGTCCATGAGGCGCTCGGCGTACAGGGCCCAGCCCTCCATGTTGGCGCTCACCCCGCCCACCGTCGCCTGGTAGCGGGAGAGGTCCTCCGCCACGTGCGCCCACTGGGCGAGCTGGAGGTGGTGGCCGGGCACGCCCTCGTGGTACCAGGTCGAGACCAGGTCGTACACCGGGAACCGGGTCTGCCCCATCGTGGGCAGCCAGGTCCGGCCCGGGCGGGAGAAGTCGGCGGACGGCGCCGTGTAGTACGGCGCCGCGGCGCTGCCGGGCGGCGCGATGCGCGACTCCACCTTCCGTACCCGCTCCGCGAGTTCGAAGTGCGTGCCGTCGAGCGCCTCGATCGCCTCGTCCATCAGAGCCTGGAGCCAGGCGCGGGTCTCGTCGACGCCCTCGACGTGGGCACCGTGCTCGTCGAGGTGCGCGAGCGCCACCCACGGCGTCTCGGCGCCGGGCAGGATCTTCTCGGCCTCCTTCTTCATCTCGCCGAGAATGCGGTGGTACTCGGACCAGCCGTACGCGTACGCCTCGTCGAGGTCCAGGTCGGTGCCGTTGAAGTAGCGGGACCAGCGGGCGTAGCGCTCACGGCCGACCGTCTCAGGCGCGCCCTCGACCGCGGGTGCGTACACATCGCGCATCCAGTCCCGCAGCTCGACGACGGCCGCGCTCGCCGCACGCGCGGCCTCGTCCAGCTCCGTACGCAGCGACGCCGGCCCCGACGAGGCGAAGTCCTCGAACCAGCCGTGGCCCTCGCCGTCCACGTCCGACCACTCGGTGAGCTGTTCGACGAACGTGGCGGTCGCGCGCGGGCCGGCGTGCAGCTTGCGCTCCAGACCGAGGACGAGGGACTCGCGGTAGCCGCGCAGGGCGGCCGGTACGGCCCGCAGCCGCTCGGTGACCGCGGCCCAGTCCTCCTCCGTCGCGGTGGGAGTGATCGTGAAGACGTCACGCACGGAGTGCACCGGGGTGTGCAGATTGCCCACGATCCTGAGGCCCTCGTCCGCCTCGTGAACGGCGAGCTCCGCGGTCAGCCGCTCGCGCAGCAGCCGCGCACACCGACGCTCGATGTCGCTGTCCGCGCCGGGTAGGCGCTCCGCCTCGTCGAGACGCGCGAGGGTCGCCCGCGCCAGCTCGGCGAGTGCTTCCTGTCCCGCGGGCGAGGTGTCGGGCAGCCTGCTCGCGCTTTCCTTCACACCGAGGTAGGTGCCGGTGACCGGGTCGAGGGCGACGAGGTCGTCGACATAGGCGTCGGCGACCTCCCGGGGCAGAAGTCTCCTGGTGGTGTCTGACATGCGGACCATCCTCTACGGTGACGTGGTCCGCGTCACGGGGTTTCCGCGCTCGGCTTACGCCTGCTCAGCGGGTTTCGGCGCGCTCTGGCCGGGTGGCAGCAGCGGACCGCAGTCCCACTGCTGGAAGATCAGCCGGGTCTCCACCCGCGCCACTTCGCGCCGGGCCGTGAACTCGTCCAGAACCAGGCGCTGGAGATCGGCCATGTCTGCAACCGCGACATGCACCAGATAGTCGTCGGGTCCGGTGAGATGGAAGACCGTACGGGACTCGGGCAACGCCCGGATCCGCTCCACGAAGGGTCCCACCAGTTCCCGTCGATGCGGTCTGACCTGCACCGACAGCAGCGCTTCGAGTCCGCGCCCGAGCTTCGCCGGGTCCAGTCGCAGCTGGTGGCCGAGAATCACACCCGAACGGCGCAGCCGGGTCACCCGGTCCAGACAGGTCGAGGGAGCCACGCCCACCTGGGCCGCCAGATCGCGGTAGGTCGTCCGGGCGTCGTTCTGCAACAGGCGCAGAAGGTGGAGATCCACCGGGTCCAGTACGACAGATTCGGCCATGCGCCGAACGTAACACGGGTGCCGCCGCCACGACCCCGTGTGGTGTTCAGGCTGCGGGCCCATGGATGCCCGCACTCAGGACACGCAGAATCGATTCCCCGTCGGCGACCTGCCCGGCCTCCGGGCACTGGCCACCGAGGCCGTGCACGCCGGGCGTGAGGACCTCGTCGCCCAGGGGTTGCACGCCGCGCCCATCGACCTCTCCACCACCTACCCCTCCTACGACAGCCGTGGGGAGGCGGCCCGGATCGACGCTTTCGCGGCCGACGGCGGGGAGCCTGCCGGCCCGCCCGTCTACGCGCGGCTCGGCAACCCGACCGTCGCCCGCTTCGAGACCGCGCTCGCCCGGCTGGAGGGCACCGAGAGCGCCGTCGCCTTCGCCAGCGGGATGGCCGCGCTGAGCGCCGTGCTGCTGGCGCGGAACGCGCTCGGGCTGCGCCATGTGGTGGCCGTACGACCGCTGTACGGCTGCAGCGACCATCTGCTGAACGCCGGACTGCTGGGCTCGGAGGTGACCTGGACCGACCCGGCGGGCATCGCGGCGGCGCTGCGCCCCGACACCGGTCTCGTCATGGTCGAGTCGCCGGCCAACCCGACGCTCGCGGAGGTCGACCTGCGCGCGATCGCCCACGCCTGCGGCTCGGTCCCGCTGCTCGTGGACAACACCTTCGCGACGCCCGTGCTGCAGCGCCCCGCCGAGCACGGCGCCCGGCTGGTGCTGCACAGCGCCACCAAGTACCTCGGCGGCCACGGCGATGTGATGGGCGGCGTGGTGGCGTGCGACGAGGAGCTGGCGCGCCGGCTGCGCCAGGTGCGCTTCGCGACGGGCGCGGTGCTGCATCCGCTCGCCGGCTATCTGCTGCTGCGTGGTCTGTCGACGCTGCCGATACGGGTCCGGGCCGCGTCCGCCACCGCCGCCGAACTCGCCGGCCGGCTCGCCGCCGATCCCCGCGTCGCCCGAGTGCACTACCCGCGCATCGGCGGCGCGATGATCGCCTTCGAGGTGCACGGCGATCCGCACGCGGTGATCGGCGGGGTCCGGCTGATCACTCCCGCGGTGAGTCTCGGCAGCGTGGACAGCCTCATCCAGCACCCCGCGTCGATCAGCCACCGCATCGTCGACGAGCCCGACCGTCAGGGCGCCGGGGTGAGCGACCGGTTGCTGCGGCTGTCGGTGGGCCTGGAGGACGTCGAGGACCTGTGGACCGATCTCGACGGGGCGCTCGGGGCCGCGGCGACCGACGGCGAGCGGCGGACGGAAGAGGTCGCGGAGCGGTAACGGGCACCCTCTTCGCCCGGGTCCCCGGGGAAGCCGAACGGCCCGGCGGAGTACGCCGGGCCGTTCCGTGTGCCGCACGCCGTGCGCGCGGCCTCAGTCCTGGGCGCCCTTCGCGCCGTGCTGCTCGTAGGCGTGGTCGTAGGGCAGCCTCGACGCCACCGGAGTCGCCTCCAGGCGTGCCGTGATGACGAGGACGCCCTCCTCGATCTGGTAGTCGAGGGGCAGCCCGAGGCCGCGCATCGCGGCGACCATGCCCGTGTTCGACGCCTGCGTGACCGCGTAGACGCTCTCGCAGCCCGCCTCGACCGCCATTGTCACCAGACGGCCGAGGAGTTCGCTGCCGATGCCGCGCCGCTGCCACTCGTCCTCGACGAGCAGGGCCACCTCCGTCTCGTCGCCGTCCCACAGCAGATGCCCGAGGCCGACGACGCGCCCCGACGGGGTCTGCACCGCGAGCGTGCGGCCGAAGCGGGGGCTGAGCAGGTGGTTGAGATAGCGGTCCGCGTCGCCGACGGGTCCGTGGTACCGCATGCTCAGGGTGCGCGGCGAGCACCGGTCGTGCATGTCCTTCGCCGCTTCGAGATCCGAGGTGTCGGCCCGCCGCACGGTGATCGCGGTGCCCTTCGGCAGGGTCAGTACGTCCTGGCTGCGGGGGATGCGCGGACCGAGCCGGGCGTCCAGTTCGACCAACGCCCGCGCCCGCGCGAACTCCGTCGGCGTGAACGGCAGATACGGCCGCTCCACCATGATCACCCCGCCCTCCGGCGCCCGCAGCCGCATCACCGTGTCCTCCAGGGCCCCCTCGACGGGAGCGTCCGCCTCCGGGCGTCCTGAGCCGGGGGAGCGGGCGGGCAGGGAGCGGATGGTGCACCGGCCGAGCAACTGGCGGAGCGCGAGCGGGAGTTCCGCCGCGTCGAGCGCGGTGCGCGTGGCCAGGCTCAGTATCCGGGTGGGAGCGTCCACGAGGTCGTGCGCGTCGGCCCGCTCGATCCAGGTCTCGGAGCCTCCGGAGAGCGACACGGCCCGCGTGATCTCGCTCGCCTCCAGCTCGGCCGGAGCCCGCAGCAGGAACTCGTCCACCGTGCCCTCGGCCAGGGGATGCGTCTGCAGGCTCAGGATGTCGATCCGTTGCCCGGCCAGCGCCGTGCACAGCGCGGCCAGGGTGCCCGGCTCGTCCTGCACCGTGGTCCGCATCCGCCACAGGGAGGTCGCCCCGGCGGCCGCGTCGCGCTCGGACGGCCCGGCCTGCCGCTCGTCGCCGGGCGGCCGGGCGCCGGTATCACTCGTCGGGGGTGCGTGACCGTGGCGGCGTGACCACCAGATGTGGAAGCCGGCCGTCGCGACCAGGGCCACGGCCGAGAGTCCCAGCAGGGCGGGACCGTCGGGGCCGTGCCCGATCAGATCGGCGGTCACGTCCGCCACCGCCACCGCCGTGAACAGGGCGGCCAGCTCGATCAGGTCCCGTCGCCAGTGGTGGACCGGGCGACCGTGCTTCGCACGCGTCACATCAGACATGTCAGGAGTCATGCAACCACTGTGGAGGAAGGGTGTTGCGTGATCACAAACGCTTTGTGTCTGATGGGTAAAGTATACTTCTGTCCTTTTTGTTGTTTTTTTGACGAAGCTTTTGCGTGTCACCGGCACCGGCCGCCGCGCACCGGGGGATGACTCCGGTGCGCGGCACAGTGATCGAGGGTACGCGAGCCGGCCGCCCGCGGTGGACCACGCGGGCCCTCCACGCGGCCCTCAACCACCCGGCGGGTCAGGTGAGTTCAGTGGAGACGCGGGGGCGCCGCCGACTACTGCCCGACCCGCCCCGGCTGCAGCACCTGTGTGAAGAGCACGGTCCCGTCCTGCTCCCGCAGCCGGACCGTCAACTCCCCGCTGCCACCGTCGATGTCGACCTCGCCGAAGAACTGGTAGCCGCCCGCGGGGGAGACGTTCGAGTCGGTCGGCGCCTTCACGAACACCCGATCCGGGCCGAACGTGTTGTCGAGCGCGCTGGCCGGGAACGCACCGGCGTTGAGCGGCCCGGAGACGAACTCCCAGAACGGCTCGAAGTCGGTGAACGCCGCGCGCGAGGGGTGGTAGTGCTGCGCCGAGGTGTGGTGCACATCGGCCGTCAGCCACAGCGTGCCCGTGATCCGGCGGTGCTTGATGAACCGCAGCAGCTCGGCGATCTGCAGCTCCCGCCCGAGCGGCGCGCCCGGGTCCCCCTGGGCGACCGCCTCGAAGTCGGGCAGGTTCTCCATGGGGTCCGGCACGACCAGGCCGAGCGGCATGTCCGCGGCGATGACCTTCCACACCGCGCGCGACCGGGCGAGCTCCCGCTTGAGCCACTCCAGCTGCTCGGCGCCGAGGATGCCCTGCGGGTCCACGGTCTGGTGGTCGGTCGAGTTGGCGTTGCGGTAGGTGCGCATGTCGAGGACGAAGACGTCCAGCAGCGGACCGTGCCGCATGACCCGGTACACCCGGCCGTTGCGGTCGCCCGGCTCCAGCGTCGAGATCGGGAAGTACTCGCTGAACGCACGCCGGGCGCGGGCGGCGAGCACGTCGATGCTCTTCTCGGTGTAGCGGGTGTCGGAGGAGGCGATCACCTCGCCGGGGTACCAGTTGTTGCGGACCTCGTGGTCGTCCCACTGGATGATCGACGGGACCTGGGCGTTGAACCGCCTGAGGTTCTCGTCCAGCAGGTTGTAGCGGAAGTTGCCGCGGTACTCGGCCAGCGTCTCGGCCACCTTGGACTTCTCCTCGGTGGTGATGTTGCGCCAGGTGCTGCCGTCGGGCAGGGCCTGGGTCGCCGAGATCGGCCCGTCGGCGTAGATGTTGTCGCCGCTGCACAGGAAGAAGTCCGGGTCGAGCTTCGCCATCGCGTCGTAGATCCGGTAGCCGCCGCGGTCCGGGTTGATGCCCCAGCCCTGGCCCGCGAGGTCGCCCGACCACAGGAAGCGGACCCCGTGGTGTCGGCCGAGCGGGGTCGTGCGGAAGGTGCCCGTCACGGGTTCGCCGGTGCGCCGCGGGTCGTGCGGGTCGGCCAGCAGCACACGGTAGTGGATCTGTTCGCCGGCCGGCAGCCCGTGCAGTCGTGTGGTGCCGGTGAAGTCCGTGTCCGCGCCGAGCAGCGGGCCCTGCCATCTGTGCGGATTGCGGAACGACTCCGTCGCCGAGGTCTCGACGATCATCCGGGCGGGGCGGTCGGAACGCACCCAGACGAGACCGGAGTGGGCGGTCACGTCGCCGGCCTGGACACCCCATCCCGCCTTCGGGCGCCCCGACAGGGCGAACGCGGGTGCCGCGCCGAGCGTGGTGGGCAGAGCGAGGGCCGCGGACGCGGCCAGCGAGCCGCGCAGCACGCTGCGGCGGCCGGGGAAGGGACGGTGTGACATGAAGGCGCCTCCGGTGGACGGTTCCTGCCAATGGGCACTGTCACAACTACTGGTGCGCCGCAGCGCACACGGAAACCGGAAGTGAACAACCGCCCGGGGTGACACGGGGACCGCGGGGCCCGCCCCCCGCACGCTCAGCGGCTGCCGTCCAGGATGACCCGCGCGACCAGCGCCGGATCGTCGTTCATCGGCACATGTCCGCAGCCGGGCAGTCGCACCAGGCGTGCCTTGGGAATGATCTGCTTGGCGCGGACACCCTGACGGCGCATCAGGATCCGGTCCCGGGTGCCCCATGCCACGGTGACGGGCAGCCCGGGCAGGTCCTCCGCGAACTGCACGGAGGCGCCCCCTCGGAGGGTGTCGGCGAATCCCTCGGCGCGGGCCAGCGCCAGCGTCTCGGCGACGACGGCCTCGGGCGAACGGCGGCCCGGGCGGGCATAGATGGTGCTCGTCAGTACCGTGCGCCCGGCCGCCGTGCGCGAGAGCCGCTCCACCACCGGCACCGGTATGTTCCGCGCGGTCCGGCGCATCGCGAGGAGCACCGTGAACGCGTACCGCCGCTCCGCCGGGGTCCAGAACCCGGCGGGCGAGAGCGCGGTGACGGACCGTACGAGGTTCGTGCGGCCCAGTTCCAGGGCCAGCAGACCGCCCAGGGAGTTGCCCGCCACATGCGGACGGCCGAGCTCCAGCGCCGTGCACAGCGCGCCGAGCGCGGGCACCACCGTCGACAGGTCGTAGGCGAGTCCGTCCGGCAGGGCCGGGGACGCGCCGAAACCGGGGAGGTCCACCGCGATCACGTCGCGCTCGGTGGCCAGGATGTCCACGACCGGGTCCCAGGCCTGACGGTGATGGCCGATGCCGTGGAGCAGCAGAAGCGGTTCGCCGGTGCCCACGCGCGCGTACGAGACGGTGACGGTCCGCGGGCCGTGCGGGGAGGGGACGCTGAAGGAGACCGTGGCGGCCATGCTGCTGCTCCTCGTCTGGGACACGCTGGTGATCGCTGTTCGTAGACAGCTTGTCAGCAACTGCTACCGGCCGGTAGGCCGCGGTCGTGCCCGGCCCGAAACGCAAAGCTTCCGTACATGAACATTCGGGTACGAAAGGGTTCGCCCTCATGTCGTCCGTGTCGCGCACCGCGAACGCCGCGTGAACGCCCCGCGGCATCGCGTTCCTGTGCCGCGTAAGGGATCGAGGATTGGTATTGACCAAGGGTGGGGGCCGCCCTATGGTCGCAGAGAAGTGCAACAACCTTTAATAAACAAGGGCGCTAAAACGCCGTCGCACCACGGCGATTGCGGAGGACAGGGTGGGGACCACGCAGCTCGAATCGGTGCCGGAACCTAAGTACTGGCATCTCAAGACCGTGCTCACCGAGGCACTCGACTCCGAGTTCTCGGTGGGCGAGATCCTGCCCAACGAACGCGATCTCGCGGCCCGCTTCGGCGTCGCTCGTGCCACGCTCCGGCAGGCACTCGAACAGCTCGAACTGGAAGGGCGCCTCCAGCGCCGCCGCGGAGTCGGTACGACCGTAGCCCCGCCGCGCGTGGGGGTCGCGGTCGGCGCCGAGCGGCACCAGTGGCCGGGCGCCGCCGGGGACGCCTGGCAGCCCGTCGACTGCGCGAGCGCGGCCCCGCCCGCCGCCGTGGCCGATCTTCTGGAGACCGACCGGGACGAGCGGGTGCACACCGTGCGGCGCTCCCGGACGACCCACGGCCAGCCTGTCGCCGCCGAGCTGCTCTACATCCCGGACTCCTCGGTGCCCGACCTCTCCGCGATCGACTCGCCCTCCGGTGCGGCTCGCGCGCGTGCCGTGCTGCGCGAGCTGCAGCACCTCGGGCTGGAGGACCAGGACCAGTCCGTCGAGCTGGGCTCGGCCAGCGCCGAGGACGCCAAGGAGCTGGACCGGCTGCCCGGCGCGCCCGTCCTCGTCGTCACCACCCGCTACCACGCCGGTGGCCGCACGGCGGCGGTCTCGCTCGCCACGTACCGCGCCGACACCTGCCGGCTGACCTTCGGCGCCTCGGGACATGTCGAGATCCACCACGATCCGGAGCGCCGCGCCTCCTGATCACCGAGAGCCCTGTCCGTCGCGCCCCGGGAATCCGGGGCGCGACGTTTTGTGCGGGCGTGGTGTGCGTACGCCGACGGGCCGGGCCTGCGTCCGACGCGTACCGCACACCCACGCCGTCGGACCCGCCCCGTCGGGTTCAGCGTCGCGCCGTGACCGTGCCCTCCACCGCGAACAGTTGCTCCTCCACATGGTCAAGGGCCAGCCGCAGCGCCCCCGTCGCCACGGCGGCCTCGCCGAGCCGTGACAGGGTCACCTTCGGCGGGCGCAGACAGTAGCGGTCCAGCTCCTGGCGCAGCGGATCCAGTACGCCGTCCAGGCCCGCCGCCCAGCCGCCGATGACGACGAGTTCGGGATCGAGGGCCAGGGCGAGGGCGGCCACATCGTGCACCAGCCGCTGGATGAACCGTTCCACGGCCGCGCGGGCCCGCTGGTCGCCCTCCCGGGCGAGCGCGAAGACATCGGCGACCTGCTGTTCGTCCAGCGGTTGCAGCGGTTCGTCCGTGGTCGACAACAGCTTCTCCGGAGCCGCCTCGCGGCCCAGCAGATGCAGGGCGCCGATCTCCCCGGCCGCCCCGCCGTAGCCACGGTGCAGTCGTCCGCCGATCAGCGCGCCGGCGCCGGGACTCAGCCCCGCCAGCACGAAGACGACGTCGTCCGACTCGGTGGCCGCCCCCTTCCAGTGCTCGGCCACGGCCGCCGCGTTGGCGTCGTTCTCGACGAGGACCGGGCACTTGAAGGAGCGGCCGAGCCGTTCGCCCAGCCTCAGCCCCGTCCACTCCGGGAGGGCCGTGCCCAGACGCACGGTGCCGTCCGCCTCCACGATCCCGGGGCTGGCGACGCCCACCGCGCGCAGGGAGTCGCGTGCCACGCCCGCACGGCGCAGCAGTTCGGCGACCGTGCCCCGCAGCCGGTCCAGACGTTCGTCCGCCGGCGCCGACTCGGAGATCTCCTTGGACAGCGAGCCCAGTTCCCGCCCGCCGAGATCGGCGAGGAGGGCGGTCACCCGGTGGGCACCGACGTCCAGACCCAGCAGATGGCCCGCCTCCGCCCGGAACCTGAACCTCCGCGCGGGCCGCCCCTGTCGGCGGGTCGCACCCCCCTCGGCGGCCTGCTCCACCACGAGTCCGGCCTCGATCAGTCCCTCGACCACACCCTCGACGGTCGGCCGGGACAGCCCGGTCACCGTGGTGATCTCGGTGAGCGTCGCGCAGTCCGTGGCGCGCAGCGCGTGCAGCACCACCGCGGAGTTGATCCTTCTGAGCAGAGAGGGGTCCCCGCCGGTCAGCCGCCCCAACGTCCGTCCTCCCAGCTCGTGCGCGTGTTGGGCGGATCGTACTCGGCACCGCGCTCACCCGCGAGGGCCGGGCGGCAGCAGAGCGGAACGGGAACCGCCGGGTGGCGGTTCAGGCCCTGACGCCGTGCATGAGGTTCGCGACCAGGCTCACCGCGAACTCCTCGGTGAGGGGCAGGTTGGGCATCAGCAGACGGTGGTAGCAGGCACCCCAGAGCTGGTCGACCAGCACCTCGGGGTCGACGTCGGCGCGCAGTTGGCCGCGCGACCGGGCCCGCAGCATCGTCTCCACGGCCAACTCCCGCCGCGGGCCGGAGTAGCGCTTCAGCAGGGCGGCGGACAGATCGGGGTCGGTCTGCGCCTGGCCGATGAGTTCGGCGATCACCCGTCCGGCAGGAGTCCGGGTGACGACATGGACGAACGCACGGAGCTGCGCCGTGAGATCGGCCTCGATGTCGCCGCTGTCGGGGAAGGTCAGCGCGGACTCGACGGCGTGGAAGTAGCCGTCGAGGGCGAGTGCCCCCTTGGACGGCCACCACTTGTAGATCGTCGTCTTGCTGACGCCGGCCTTGTCCGCGACCGCCTCGATGGTGAACGGGCCCATGCCCCCCTCCAGCAGCAGGGCACCGGCCGCCTCCAGGGCGTCGGCGCGCACCTCGGCCGCGGGCCGCCGCCCCCGGCCGCGCCGCACCCGCGAGGACCTCTCCCGCTCCGATGGCTCCGGCATCCTCTGTCCTCCCGTATGCGTGTGACCGGATACCCACCCTCACATATGGACGACGCGTTCACAAAATGCTTTTATGGACGCGCCGTCCATAAGCGGGGTCGTTGATCAAGAGAGAAGGGGCAGCACCATGTCCGACACCACACGCGTCGCACTAGTCACCGGGGCCTCCGGGGGCATCGGCCGCGCGGTCGCCCGGCGGCTGGCCGCAAACGGCATGGCGGTCGCCGTCCACTACGCGGGCAACAAGGCCGCCGCCGACGAGACCGTCGCCGCCATCGAGGAGGCGCACGGCCGGGCGATCGCGGTGACCGGCGACGTCGCCGACGAAGCCGCCATGGCCGAGGCGTTCGACGCGGTCGAGCGGGCCTTCGGCGGGATCGACGTCGTGGTCCACACCGCGGGCGTGATGCTCCTCGGTCCGGTCGTCGAGTTCGACCTGGACGCGCTGGACCGGATGCACCGCACCAACGTCCGCGGCACATTCGTGGTGGCCCAGCAGGCGGCCCGCCGCGTCCGCGGCGGCGGCGCCGTCGTCACCTTCTCCACCTCCGTGACCCGGCTCGCGTTCCCCGGCTATGCCGCCTACGCCGCCGGCAAGGGCGCCGTCGAGGCCATGACGCTGGTGCTGGCCCGCGAGCTGCGCGGTCGCGACATCACCGTGAACGCCGTCGCGCCCGGCCCCACGGCGACCCCGCTGTTCCTCGACGGCAAGGACAAGGAGGCCGTGGACCGGCTCGCCGCGCAGTCCCCGCTGGAGCGTCTGGGCACGCCGGACGACATCGCCGAGACCGTCGCGTTCCTCGCCGGACCGGGACGGTGGGTCAACGGCCAGGTGGTCTTCGCCAACGGCGGCATCGCCTGACGGACGGCACGGAGACCGAACGTCTCCCGCCGGTTCCTGACGCCGTGCCAATTGTCAGTGGCGGCCGCTTTACTGGACTGCATGGACATCGCGAGGTACCTCTCCGTCATAGACCTGCTGTGCGCCCGGGAGTTCCCCGCGGCGCGCGGCAGGACGGAGCACGGTGAGAGCGGGCCCGGATATCACACGGCCGCTTTACAGACGAGCGGCGAGTTCTGGGAGGACGGCGGCTGTGAGCGGGAGGAGACGGCGGCGCAGTACGAGGCCGACCGGGACGGCCTCGGCGAGCGGCTGACCGAGCGCTGGGGGCCGCCCCACATCTTCAGCCTCTCCAGCGTTCTCGACCGGGCCCTGCGGGGCGAGAACGTAGAGCAGCCCTGGGCCGCCCTCAGCGGGCACATACCGGACGTCCAGCTGTGGAAGTCGGCCGAGGCGGGCCGGTGGGTCGCCCTCGGGGTCTCCCAGTGGGACAAGGAGCTGCCGTTCCAGCTCCTCGCGGTCGTCACGGAGACGGATCCCCCGTGACCCTCCCGGCCGGCGGTTGCTCCGCGGCCGTCCGCAACCGGGCGAACTCCTCCGCCATCGTCACCGCCGTCCAATGCGCGTTCAGACCACTGGGGTTGGGCAGCACCCACACCCGGGTCGAGCCGATCGTCCGCTGCTGCGGGCCCACGGCGGCCCCTCGGTCCGCGAAGGCCGCGCGATACGCGGTCACCCCGACCACCGCCAGCCACGCAGGCCGCAGCCGCGCCACCTTGGCGGCGAGGACCCGCCCGCCCTGGCGGTACTCCTCGGGGCCCAGCTCGTCGGCCCGTGCCGTCGCCCGCGCCACCACATTGGTGATACCGAGCCCGTAGGTGAGCAAGTCCCGCTGCTCCGAGGGTTTCATCAGCCTCGGTGTGAAGCCGGACAGATGCAGCACCGGCCAGAAGCGGTTGCCGGGGCGGGCGAAGTGATGGCCCGTCGCCGCCGTCATCAGACCGGGATTGATGCCGCAGAAAAGCACCTTGAGGCCGTCCGCGACCACGTCCGGCACCAGACGGTCGCGGGCGGCCTGAAGTTCCTCCGGGGTGAACCGGGTCAGAGGATCGCCCCCGGGGTGTAGCCGGCGGCCTCGGGGTGCTGCTTCACGATCTCCTCGACGCGACCCACGACCGCGGCGACCTGGTCGGCCGCGGCGCCCGTGAAGGACAGCTTGTCCGCCATCAGCGCGTCGAGCCGTGCGCGGTCCAACGGGATGCGCTCGTCGGCGGCCAGCCGGTCCAGCAGCTCGTTGCGCTCGGCGCCCTGCTCGCGCATCGCGAGCGCGCAGGACACGGCGTTCTCCTTGATGGCCTCGTGGGCCACCTCCCGGCCGACGCCCGCGCGCACCGACGCCATCAGCACCTTCGTCGTGGCGAGGAACGGCAGATAGCGGTCCAGCTCACGCGCGACGACGGCGGGGAAGGCACCGAACTCGTCGAGCACCGTCAGGAACGTCTCCAGCAGACCGTCCAGCGCGAAGAACGCGTCCGGCAGCGCGACCCGGCGCACCACCGAGCACGACACATCGCCCTCGTTCCACTGGTCGCCCGCCAGCTCGCCGGTCATCGAGGCGTAGCCGCGCAGGATCACCATCAGGCCGTTGACGCGCTCGCAGGAGCGGGTGTTCATCTTGTGCGGCATCGCGGACGAGCCGACCTGGCCGGGCTTGAAGCCCTCGGTCACCAGCTCGTGGCCGGCCATCAGCCGGATCGTCTTGGCCAGCGACGACGGCGCCGCCGCCAGCTGCACCAGGGCGGTGACCACCTCGTAGTCGAGCGAGCGCGGGTAGACCTGGCCGACCGAGGTGAAGGCCTGCGAGAAGCCCAGGTGACCGGCGATGCGCCGTTCCAGGTCCGCGAGCTTCGCCGCGTCCCCGCCGAGCAGGTCGAGCATGTCCTGGGCCGTGCCGACGGGGCCCTTGATGCCGCGCAGCGGGTAGCGGCCGAGCAGCTCCTCGACCCGGCCGTAGGCCACGAGCAGTTCGTCGGCGGCGGTCGCGAAGCGCTTGCCCAGGGTGGTGGCCTGCGCGGCCACGTTGTGGGAGCGGCCGGCCATGACCAGCTCGCCGTACTCGGCCGCGAGCTTGCCGAGGCGCGCCAGCACGGCCACCGTGCGGCCGCGCACCAGCTCCAGGGAGAGCCGGATCTGCAGCTGCTCGACGTTCTCCGTCAGATCGCGGGAGGTCATGCCCTTGTGTACGTGCTCGTGTCCGGCGAGGGCGTTGAACTCCTCGATCCGGGCCTTCACATCGTGCCGGGTGACCTTCTCGCGCTCGGCGATCGAGGCGAGATCGACCTGGTCGAGCACGCGCTCGTAGTCGGTGATCGCGGCGTCCGGGACGTCGACCCCCAGGTCCTTCTGGGCCCGCAGCACGGCGAGCCAGAGCTGCCGCTCCAGCCTCACCTTCTGCTCGGGGGACCAGAGCGTGGCAAGCTCGGCGGAGGCATAGCGTCCGGCGAGGACGTTCGGGATTCGGGGCTTTGCGGGCGCAGCAGTCACGTGTACGGATTCTACTGGCGATTCCTGCAGGCCAGCGCCATCGGGTGATTCGGCGGAACCTACGAGACCGCCGTCGCGCTGTCCCGGGCGTCCGGGTGCGCGACCGAACGCGGCTGCTAGGGGGTGTCTGACATTCGCGCCGGATAAGCGCGCGGCGTCTGGTGCGGTGCATCGCAAGGCGGAGGATCATCCGCGTACCGGACGCACTCGGGTGATCCGACAACGCGACGAGGTGCCGTGCCTGGGGGCACCTCCCAGCCGCCAGGCTGGGGGAGTCGCGCGCCCGGCGGGAATCGTCAGACACCGCCTGGGAGCGGCGTCCCGTCTGCCTCGGCTTGTCCGCGACCTCCGCCAGGACGTCCCCGTGGCACAGCTCGGGGGCGCACCAAACAGGCGAGCGTCCTACCGCGCAGCCCGGGCACCTGGTCCAGCAGCTCGGGGCGTGCCATCAGATACTCCCGGTACTTGGCCATCACCTCGGCCCGGGTCCCGTCGCGCTTCTTCTTCCCGGTGTCGATCTGGAACGGGTTGAACAGCGGGTGCCGGGGCAGGTTCCAGCCGCCCCTGACCAGGCGGCGGCCGATGTGGACGAGGTCGCCGCGGGCGTGTTCCAGCCGGGGACCGAAGTCCTGGAGACGGCCCTTGAGGTTGATCACCCTGGTGGTCATGCGCGGCTCCCTCCGGAGCGTTCACTACTCCTGGACGGCCGGATCCTGGTACGCCAGCAGGTCCGGACGCTTGGCCGGGCGGCCGTCCCCCGACGAGCGGCCCGTCAGCCGCCGCCCTATCCACGGCAGCAGATGCTGCCGGGTGAAGCGGACGTCCGCGGTCCGGCGCGCGAGCCAGCCGGGCGGAGCGCTCGGCGGCATCGGCGTACGCCACTGCGTATCCTCCGCCTCGTACCCGAGGGTCTGCCATACGGCCTCCGCCACCCGGCGATGTCCTTCGGCCGTCAGATGCAGCCGGTCCACGTCCCACATGCGCGGATCGGACAGCGAGGGCGCGCCGTAGAGGTCGACCACGAGCGCGCCGTGCCGCTCGGCGAGCTCGTCGACGCAGGCGAACAGCTCCTCCATACGAGGCCGGAAGCGTTCGAGGACCGGGCCCTGACGGCCCGGGCTGCGCATCAGGACGAGCTGCTTGCACGAGGGGGCCAGCCGCTCCACGGCCTCGGTCAGCAGGCCCCGTACGCGGTCCATGTCGCACTTGGGCCGCAGCGTGTCGTTCAGACCGCCGACCAGGGTGATCACATCCGGCCGCATCGCGGCGGCGAGATCGACCTGCTCGTCGACGATCTGCTTGATGAGCTTGCCGCGCACGGCCAGGTTGGCATACCGGAATCCGGGCGTCCGGGCGGCCATCCGGCCCGCGAGGACATCGGCCCAGCCGCGGTACGAGCCGTCGGGAAGCAGGTCCGACATGCCTTCGGTGAAGGAGTCGCCGACCGCGACCAGGCTGGTGTGGGTGGGGTTCGTCTGCATGGCGCCGACGATCGTATCCCGAGGCCATACCCGCCGGTCGGTCGGCCTGTCCCGTCCGGTGCGGGGCCACCGGCCGTCGGCTCCGTGCCGCGCCCCGGCGGTCAGGGCCGTCGGCCGAACAGCTCGCGCAGGACGTCCTCCATGGTGACCAGGCCCGCCAGACGGCCGTCCGCGCCCTGGACCGCCGCCAGATGCGTACGGCTGCCGCGCATCGCCGTCAGCACGTCGTCCAGCGGTGTGCTCTCCCGTACCCGGGCGATGGGCCGCATGTCGCGCAGCCGGAACGGCTCGTCCCGTGGAGAGGCGTCCAGTGCGTCCTTGACGTGCAGATAGCCGCTGATCCTCCGTCCCTCGTCCACCACCGGGAATCGCGAGAATCCGGACTCGGCCGACAGCCGCTCCAGCTCCTCCGGAGTGATGCCCACGCGCGCGTACACCACGCGCTCCAGCGGTACCACCACGTCACGCACGGGCCGCCGGCCCAGTTCCAGGGCGTCGTGCAGCCGCTCCTGGGCGCGGTCGTCGATCAGCCCGGCCTCGGTGGAGTCCGTGACGAGCCGGGCCAGTTCGTCGTCCGAGAAGGTGGCCGTGACCTCGCTCTTCGTCTCCACCCGCAACAGCGTGAGCAGCCCGTTCGCGATCGCGTTCACGGTGAAGATCACCGGTCGCAGGGCCCGGGCCAGAGCGACCAGCGGCGGGCCGAGCAGCAGCGCCAGCCGCACCGGCTCCGCGAGCGCGACGTTCTTCGGCACCATCTCGCCCAGCAGCATGTGCAGATACGTCGCCAGGGCCAGCGCGATCACGAACGACACCACCCGGCCCGCGCCCGGAGGCACGCCGACCGCGTGGAACACCGGCTCCAGCAGATGCTCGATCGCGGGCTCGGCGACGACACCGAGGACCAGGGTGCACAGGGTGATGCCGAGCTGAGCGGCCGCGAGCAGCGCCGACACGTGCTCCAGGCCCCACAGCACACTGCGGGCCCGTCGGTCGCCCGCCTCGGCGTGCGGCTCGATCTGGCTGCGGCGGACGGAGATGAACGCGAACTCGGCGCCCACGAAGAAGGCGTTCGCGACGAGCGTCAGCAGACCGATCAGCAGCTGGACGAGGGTCACCGCTCCTCCTCCCGCTCGGGGGCCGGCGCGTGCAGAAGCAGCCGGGCGGCCCGGCGTCCCGTCGCGTCCACGACCTCGACGCACCACCCGGCCACCTCGACGCTGTCCCCCTTGGCCGGTATTCGCCCGAGCTCCGTCGCGATCAGCCCGGCGAGGGTCTCGTAGGGACCCTCGGGCACCCGCAGCCCGACGCGCGCGAGCTGGTCCATACGGGCCGAGCCGTCGGCCGAGTACAGTGCGCGGCCTGCGGCGTCCGTGCCCGCCGGGGCCAGATCGGGTGTCTCGTGCGGGTCGTGCTCGTCGCGCACCTCGCCGACGACCTCCTCGACGATGTCCTCCAGGGTGGCGACCCCGGCGGTGCCGCCGTACTCGTCGATGACGACGGCCATGGTGTTCTTGCCGGAGAGCCGGTCCAGCAGCCGGTCGACGGTGAGGGACTCGGGGACGAAGAGCGGTTCGCGCATCATGACCGCGACCGAACGGTGGGGCCGCGCGTCCGCGGGCACGGCCACGACGTCCTTGATGTGCGCGATACCGACGACCGAGTCCAGGCCGCCGCGGTAGACGGGGAAGCGGGACAGTCCCGTCGCGCGCGTCGCGTTCGCCACGTCCTCGCAGGTCGCCTGGGCGTCCAGGGCGATCACCTGGACGCGCGGGGTCATCACGTTCTCCGCGGTCAGGTCGGCGAGGTTGAGGGTGCGCACGAACAGTTCCGCCGTGTCCGCCTCCAGCGCGCCCTCCTTGGCGGAGTGCCGTGCCAGCGCCACCAGTTCCTGGGGGCTGCGCGCGGAGGCAAGCTCCTCGGCCGGTTCGAGGCCGAAGCGGCGGACCATGTGGTTGGCCGTGTTGTTCAGATGCGTGATGAACGGGCGGAACGCGGAGCTGAACCAGCGCAGGGGCGTGCCCACCCGCTTGGCCACCGCGAGCGGCGAGGAGATCGCCCAGTTCTTGGGCACGAGTTCGCCGACCACCATCAGGAAGACGGTCGACAGACCCGTGCCGATGACGAGGGCCACGGAGGTGGCCGTCGCACGCGACAGGCCCAGCGCGCCGAGCGGGCCCGCGATCAGCTTGGCGATCGACGACTCGGAGAGCATGCCGACCACCAGGTTGGTGACCGTGATGCCGAGCTGGGCGGCCGAGAGCTGGAACGTCAGATTCCGTACGGCCTTGAGCGCGCCCGCCGCGCCGCGCTCACCCCGTCGTACGGCGAGGTCCAGTTCGCTGCGCTCGACCGTGGTGAGCGAGAACTCCGCCGCGACGAATCCGCCGCAGGCGAGCGAGAGCAGGATCGCCACCACCAGAAGGAGCACTTCGGTCATCGGGTCACCTCCGTCCCGGGATCGGCCGGGGACGCGGCGACCGCGCGAGGTCGGGCTCCGGGAGGCTCGCTCTTCGGCTGATGCTCACACATCTCCATGGTGGGACGGGTTGACCCCGTGCGAGGACCGTTCATCCCCTCCATGGTAAAAGATCGGCAAAGTCGCACCGTTCGCCAGGGGCTTCACCCAGCGGCGCCACTGCTCCTCGGGCGCGTAGCCGGCGGCCCGCCACGCATACTGGGCCCTCTCGTTGCGCTGCAGCACCATCGCGTCACCACGGCGCCCGCCGAGCCGTACGAAGCGCTCCTCCGCGGCGGCCAGGAGTGCCGAGCCGATACCGCGCCGCCGCCGGTCCGGGTGCACCGCGAGCCGGTACAGATGACAGCGCCAGCCGTCGAAACCGGCGATCACCGTGCCGGCCAGTGCGCCGTCCTCCTCGGCGAGGAGCAGCGCCTCCGGGTCGCGGGCGAGCAGCCGCTCCAGCCCGTCGCGGTCGTCGCTGATGCTCGTGCCTTCGGCGGCCGCCTTCCAGAAGGACAGCACGGTGTCGAGGTCCGCGGGCTCGGCGGCCCGTATCCGCAGTTCGCTCATGCGATGATCAGATCATGCTGGGTCGGGCGGTACGGCAGGATCGGCGCGACCGGGCCGGGGCACTCGCTCGGACGGCTGCCGGGACGATCCGGGGGTGCTCGGACGACCGCCGGGGCGGACCGGCCGCGCTCCGAACTCCTCCCGTCGCCACACGACTTCGCCAGGGACGCGATCACTCGTGCGCGATCGCCGCCAGCACATTCATCCGCGAGGCGCGCAGCGCGGGCAGCAGTGCGGCCACCACGCCCACGACCGCCGATCCCACCACGACGGCCACGATGGTGCTCCAGGGGATCGCCAGCGCCTTCATGCCCTGCAACGCCAGCACCCGGTGGATGCACAGCCCCCACACCAGCCCGAGCGCCAGCCCGAGGACGGCCCCGAACACGGCGATCACCACGGACTCCAGCCGGATCATCCGGCGCAGCTGCCGCCGGGCGAGCCCGATCGCACGCAGCAGCCCGATCTCCCGGGTGCGCTCGACGACCGACAGGGCCAGGGTGTTGACCACACCGAGCACCGCGATGACGATCGCCAGGCCGAGCAGCGCGTAGACGAGATAGAGCAGCACCGCGATCTGGTCGTGCACCAGCTTCTTGTAGTCGGCCTGGTCCCGGACCTGCACCTGGGGGTACGGGGCGAGCGCCTGCTCCAGACGGGACCGCAGCCGGTCCTTGGGCGTGCCGGGGGCGGCGTTCACATACAGCGCGGAGTCCTGTGCGTTCGGCACGTACTTCTGCAACGTGTCCATCCCGAGAAACAGCCCGCCCTCGGTGCCGAACCCGTCCGAGGTGCCCTGGTCCGTGAGCGCGCCGACCCTGAGGCCGGCGCTGCGCCCGTCCGGGAACCGGACGGGCAGGGTACTGCCGACATGGACGCCGTGGTCCTTCGCGAAGGTCACGTCCATGGCGAGGGCGCCGTCCGCGAGCGCGGTGGCGGTGTCCCCCCGGACGTAGTTGATGTGCGCCACGGCGTCCAGCGGCGGGTCGTAGCCCCCGGCGGTCGTCTCGACACGGCTGCCGTCCGGCAGCCGGAGCGCCACGGGGGTGAACCGCTGGCGGACGACGAGCCCCGCGCCGTCCGTGGCCCTGACCCGGTCGGTGATCTCCTTCGAGAAGGGCTGGAAGTTGCCGTTCTGCACCACGAAGTCGGCGCCCAGCGTCTTGTCGATCTGCTGGTCGAACGACTTGGACATGGAGGTGCTCGCCACCGACATCCCGGCGACCAGGGCGATCCCGACCATCAGCGCGGAGGCGGTGGCGCCGGTGCGGCGCGGATTGCGCAGCGCGTTGCGCTGGCTCATCCGCCCGACGGTGCCGAAAAGGGCGGGGAAGGCGCCACCGAGCACCCGGATCACGGGCCGCACCAGCAGCGGGCCCGCGATCACCGTGGCGAGGAGCGTGAGGACCACGCCGAGCCCGAGCAGGGAGGCGGCCGGCGTGGTCTGGTTCGCCCGTACGCAGCCCGCCAGCGCGCCCGCGCCGAGCGCGCCGATGATCGCCCCCGCCACCGCGCGGATCGTCAGGGGCCGTCCCACGCCGGCGACCTCGGCGTCCGCGAGGGCGGCCATGGGGGAGACGGCGGCCGCGCGCCGGGCCGGGAGATACGCGGCGACGAAGGTGACGCCGACCCCCACGACATACGCGGCGACGGGGGTCCCCCAGCCGATCACCATCTCGGTGGACTTCAGGTTCATGCCGAAGGCGCCCATCAGCCGGATCAGTCCGGCCGCGAGCCCGATCCCCGCGGCGAGTCCCAGCGTCGCGGAGACCAGGCCGAGCAGCAGGGCCTCCGTCAGCACGGACCGGCGCACCTGCCGCCGGTCGGCGCCCAGGGCGCGCAGCAGGCCCAGTTCACGGGTGCGCTGGGCGATGAGCATCGAGAACGTGTTGACGATGAGGAACACACCGACGAGTACGGCGATGCCGGCGAAGCCCAGCATCACGTACTTGATCACGTCGAGGAACGCGCCGAGCTGGTCGGTGCCGGACTTGGCCTGCTCGCCCGCGGTCCTCAGTTCGTAGGACACGGAGCCGCCGGACGAGGGGAGCGCCGCCGCGATCCGCTCCTTGAGCCGCGCGTCGGTCAGGCCCGGGGCCGCGTCGACCGAGATGGCGGTGGCCGTGCCGGGCCGGCCGAGCAGCCGGGTCTGGGCGGTCGGGGTGTCCAGGAAGACCAGGGCGGCGCCCGGGTTGGTGGTCGTGAAGGTGGCGATCCCGACCACTCGCACCGTGAACGAGCCGGGCTGCGCGAGCACCCTCAGCGTGTCGCCGATCCGCACCTGCTTGTGCCGGGCCGTGTCCGCGTCGAGCAGCGCCTCCCCGGGGCCGTGCGGAGCGTGCCCCGAGGTCAGCTTCACGGGGCTGTGGTCGGTGACGTACCAGTTCTTCGCGATGGTGGGCGCGCCGGTGGTCGGGCCCACGGGTTCGTTCCTGTGGTCGACGACCGTGATGTTCCGGACGGCGACATCCACATGGGCCGCCGCCACCCCGTCCAGCCGGGCGATCCGCCCGGCGAGCGAGGCGGGCAGGGTGGCGGTCACCCCGCTCGGGAGCGGCGAGGCCAGGTCCTCCTTGGGGCTGACCGTCACATCGGCCGCGGTGGAGGCGAACAAGCGGTCGAAGGTACGGGTGACCGTGTCCGAGAAGATCAGGCTGCCCGCGACGAACGCCACCGACAGCACGATCGCCAGGGCCGAGAGGGCGAGCCGTCCCTTGTGCGCCAGGAAGCTGCGCAGTGTCGCCTTGAGCACGGTCGCCTCAGTCCTCGCGACGGGCCGCGTCGTCCCTGCCCGCCGGGACCGTGCCGGCGTGGGGCGCCTGCTGATGCCCGCCGGCGAACAGACGCATGCGTTCCAGCACCGCGGGTGCCGTGGGCCGCGCCATCTCGTCCACGATCCGCCCGTCGGCCAGGAACAGCACCAGGTCGGAGTGGGCCGCCGCGCCCGGGTCGTGCGTCACCATGACGACGGTCTGCCCCAGCGCGTCGACCGCCTCGCGCAGAAAGCCCAGCACCTCCAGGCCGGCCCGGGAGTCGAGGTTGCCCGTCGGCTCGTCCGCGAAGATCAGTTCGGGGCGGGAGACGAGCGCGCGGGCGCATGCGACGCGCTGCTGCTGCCCGCCGGAGAGCTGCGCAGGCCGGTGTGACAGCCGGTCGCGCAGCCCGAGGGTGTCGATCACCTGGTCGAGCCACTTCCGGTCGGGCCGACGGCCCGCGATGTCCATGGGCAGGGTGATGTTCTCGGCCGCGTTCAGCGTGGGGACGAGATTGAACGACTGGAACATGAAGCCGATCCGGTCCCGGCGCAGCCTCGTCAGTTCGCGGTCCTTCAGGCCGGTGATCTCGGTGTCGCCCAGCCACACCTGCCCGGCCGACACGGTGTCGAGCCCGGCCAGGCAGTGCATGAGGGTCGACTTCCCGGAGCCCGAGGGGCCCATGACCGCGGTGAAACGGCCGCGTGCGATGTCCACGTCGACCGCGTCGAGGGCGAGCACCGTCGTCTCGCCCGCGCCGTACGCCTTCGTCAGCCCCCGGGCGCGGGCGGCGACACCGTCCGCCTCCCCGCGGCCGGGGGAGTGCTCCGCAGCAGCAGTGGACAAGGCCGCCTCCTCGGTCGTGGACGTTCCGGCCTCTTCGCTCGTCCTGTCCCGCACGAGCGTAATGTGATGCGCGGCACACCCGGTATCCCTCGGAGCCCAGAGCATGCCCCCCTCAGGGGTCCTGTCCAGGTCACCGGCGTGTCCGCCGGGCCGGCGGCGCGCGGGGGCGCTCGCCCCCGCGGGGCGCCGGACTCCACGCCCCCTTGCCGGTGCTAGCGCCACGGCGCTAGCGTCGAAGCATGGCGAAGACCCAGCTGAACGTGAGGGTGGACGAGGACACCGCCCGAGCCGCCCGCGAACGTGCCCTGGAGCGCGGTATGAGTGTCAATCGCTACATCGAGGAACTGGTCCGGCAGGACACGGGCGAGGCCGGCCACACGTTCGTCGAGGCCGCCGCCGACTTCATGAAGCAGTACGAGTCCGTGTTCGCCGAGGAGTTCGGGTCCGCCCTCGAGGGCCGGGCCGAAGGCCAGGGGGCGCGCCGGGGCGAGGGCACGTCGCTGAGCCGTTGAGCCCTCTCAGAATCGACCTCGCCTGGCTGCTGATGGTCGCCGAACAGAAGACACCCGGGGATCCCCAGGTCACCGACTGGGGAGCGCTGGTCGCGGCGGTGAGCCGGCACGAGGCGGAGATATTCGGCGTCCCGGTCTACGACACCCCGCACACACGCGCCGCCGCCCTGCTCCAACTCCTGCTGCACATACCGGCGCTGGAGCGCTCGAACGCGCTGTTCGCCTCCGCGGTCGCCTACGCCTATCTCGTCGCCAGCGGTGTCAAGGTCGTCACCTCGCCGGAGCAGGTGCGCGATCTGGCCCGGCTGGTCAAGAGCGGTGTGGCCTCGGTCGACGACATCGCCCGTGAGCTGCGGCAGTGGAGCCTGTGACGTGACTACTCCCCGCGCTCGGGCCGCCAGGCGGTACCCAGCACGCAGTACGACATCGGCAGCCGCGGCCCCTGCTCCGGCATGAACGTCGTTCGGTAGGGGCCCAGTTCGAAGCCCGCGGCGCGCAGGGCCCCGACCGGGTCCCGGGAGAGATGGCAGCCCCCCATGAGGGGCGGCCAGACCGTGCGGTCCAGGGCCCGCTGGACGTACCGCATCGCCGGTCCCCCGCCCGCTCCGTGCTCGAAGAACCTCACACTCCCGCCGGGCCGCAGCACCCGCCGCACCTCGGCGAGGGCCCGGGCCACGTCGCGCACGCTGCACAGCACCAGCGAGAGGACCGCCGCGTCGAAGGCCTCGCTCTTGACCGGCAGCGCCTCCGCCGCACCCGGGGCCACGTCCACGGGCACGCCGATGCGCAGGGCCTCCTCGACCGCCCGCCGGCGCAGGCGCCGCTCCGGTTCGATGGCGACGACCTCCGAGACCGTCCGCGGATAGTGGGCGAAGTTCAGCCCGTTGCCCGCCCCGATCTCGATCACCCGGCCGGACAGTCCGGCCAGCAGCCGGTCCCGTATCACCCCCACACCGCCGCGGGTCTCGGCGGCCATACTGATCCGTTCGTAGGCGCGGGCGAAGAGCGGATGGTGCACGGTGTCGAGCGACTGCGCACGGGGACGGGCGGACCGTGGCGCCATGAGCACCTCCGGGGGAGGAGACGGGCCTTATGGGGAGTTTCCCCGCGCTCACCGTCCGCATCCCCACCGCCGCAGGGTTCTGCTCTCCCGAGTGACATGAACCACCTCGGCGGGAAATTCGGCTCGGCGTGCAAGAAACGGGCCGCTGCGCTCATTGCCCGTGAGAGAGCCGAGGCGAGGGGACGGCGCGTGAACCATGCCCAACGCTTCCGGGACGACCATGAGGAGTGCTGTCCGCGTGTCCTCGCCTACGCCACCAGCCTGGTGGGACGGCAGGCAGGGGAGGACATCACCGGCGAGACGTTCACCGTCGCTGCGCAGTACGTCCACCGACGAGTGGTCGGTGGGCGTGCGCCACGGAAAAGCCGCTGCGGCATGGGAACGGATCGCCTACGACGCGTGCGACGAGGCGAACGCCTCCGGGTCCCACGTCCCGCCGAGTCGCGGTGCCAGCCAATCCGGCGCTCCGGCGCGGAAGTCGGCGGGCGCGTAGGACCCGGCGCCCGCGGGCAGCGCCCCGAGCAGCGGCGCCCGTGTCACCGCCGGAAGGTCCGCGAGGTTGCACCGCGACGCGAGATCCGCGGCCCCGGGCCAGCTGCCGATCACCACACCCGCCAGGTCGAGCCCCCGGCGCCGTACCTCCCGTGCCGTCAGCTCGGAGACGTTGAGGGTGCCGAGGCCGGCCGTCGCCACCACCAGCACCGGTGCCGTCAGCAGCCGGGCCACGTCCGCCAGGGTGCCGTCCTCGTCGTCGAACCGGACGAGCAGACCGCCCGCGCCCTCGACGAGCACGAGGTCGTGCTCGACCGCCAGTTTCGCGGCCGCCTCGGCCACCTCCTGCGGCCGCACCGGCGGCAGTCCGGCGCGCCGGGCCGCCGTCGCGGGCGCCAACGGGTCTGGATAGCGTCCGAGTTCACACACCGTCAGGGCGCCCGCGAGCCGGGCCACCTCGTCGGCGTCCCCGCGTTCGTCCGGTCCCACGCCCGTCTGCGCGGGCTTGAGCACGGCCACCGACCGGCCCGCCGCGACCGCCACCGCCGCGACGGCGGCGGTCGTGACCGTCTTCCCGACCTCGGTGCCGGTTCCCGTGACCACCAGTACCGACATCTCAGCCCTCCTGTGCCGCCGCGCACACCGCGCGCCCGATCAGTGCCACGTCCGCGTCCCCCGTCACATACGGCGGCATCGTGTAGACGAGGTCGCGGAACGGACGCAGCCACACTCCCTCGCGCACGGCGGCCCGGGTCGCCGCCGCCATGTCCACCTCGTGGTCGAGCTGCACGACGCCGATGGCGCCGAGCACCCGCACCTCGCGCACCCCGGGCAGCTCCCGCGCGGGGGCGAGGCCCTCGTTCAGCCCCGCCTCGATCCGCTTGACCTCCGCCTGCCAGTCCTGGCCGAGCAGCAGGTCGAGCGAGGCACAGGCGACCGCCGCCGCCAGCGGGTTGCCCATGAACGTGGGGCCGTGCGCGAGCACGGGCACCTCGCCCCGGGAGATCCCCTCGGCCACCCGCGGGGTGCAGAGCGTCGCCGCCATGGTCAGATAACCCCCGGTCAGCGCCTTGCCGACACACATCACATCGGGGGTCACCGCCGCGTGATCGGCGGCGAACAGCGCGCCCGTGCGACCGAACCCGGTGGCGATCTCGTCGAACACGAGCAGGACGTCATGCGCGTCGCAGGCCTCGCGCAGCACCCGCAGATACGCGGGGGAGTGGAACCGCATCCCGCCCGCGCCCTGTACCACCGGCTCGACGATCACCGCGGCCAGCTCGTCCGCGTGCCGTGCGATCGTCTCCCGCAACAGGTCGGCGTACGACTCCTCGTAGGCGGTCGGCGGCGCCTCGGTGAACAGCTGCCGGGGCAGGACGCCCCGCCACAGCTCGTGCATGCCGCCCTCGGGGTCGCACACGGACATCGGGTGCCACGTGTCGCCGTGATACCCACCCCGCCAGGTCAGCAGCCGCTGCTTGGCGGGGCGGCCGAGCGAGCGCCAGTACTGCAGGCACATCTTGACCGCGACCTCGACCGAGACCGAGCCCGAGTCGGCGAGGAACACATGCTCCAGACCGTCCGGCGACATGTCGACAAGGCGCTTCGCCAGCCGGACGGCGGGCTCATGGGTGAGCCCGCCGAACATCACATGGCTCATCCGCCCGAGTTGCTCGCGCACGGCCTCGTTGAGCACCGGGTGGTTGTAGCCGTGGATCGCCGCCCACCAGGACGACATGCCGTCGACGAGTTCGCCGGAGCCGTCGGCGAGCCGCAGCCGTACCCCGCTCGCCGACTCCACGACGAGCGGCTCCTGCCGGCCCGGCATGGGGCCGTACGGATGCCAGACGTGCTGCCGGTCGAGGGCCAGCAGCTCGTCCACGGACCACTCAGGCATTGGGCGCGACATCCGTTCCGGCGCCGCGGCGGCGCACCGCCACCAGATCCGTACGGGGCTCGCCGACGGGCGGCACGGAAGCGGAGCCGCAGACACCGCCCCCCTCGTGCGACCCGCACCCGGCGGTGCCCTCGTGCGACCCGCACCCGGCACCCTCATGGGACCCGCACCCGGCGTCCCCCTGCGACCCGCAGCCGCCCGCCACCCGGTGCCCGGGCAGCGTCACCTGGTCCGTGCCCTCCACCTCGAACCCGGCGTCGGCGATCATCTCCAGGTCGGCCTTGCCCGCCTGGCCCTCGCTGGTCAGGTAGTCCCCGAGGAAGATGGAGTTGGCCAGATGCAGGGCCAGCGGCTGCATCGAACGGAGGTGGACCTCGCGTCCGCCCGCGATCCGCACCTCGACGTCCGGGCAGACGAACCGGACCATGGCGAGGATCCGCAGACACCGCTGCGGCGTCAGGTTCCACTCCTTCGCGAGCGGAGTGCCCTCGAACGGGATGAGGAAGTTCACCGGAACGGAGTCAGGGTCCAGCTCCCGCAGCGAGAAGACGACGTCCACCAGGTCCTCGTCGCTCTCGCCCATGCCCGCGATCAGCCCGGAGCAGGCCGACAGACCGGCGGCGTGCGCCTTGTGCACCGTGTCCACCCGGTCGGCGTAGGTGTGGGTGGTGGTGATGTCCCCGTAGGTCGCCTCGGAGGTGTTGAGGTTGTGGTTGTAGGCGTCGGCGCCCGCCGCGCGCAGGCGCTCCGCCTGGCCGTCGGCGAGCAGACCGAGGCAGGCGCACACCTCGACGCCCTCGTTCTGCTCCTTGATGGTCCTGATGGTGTCGGAGACCCGGTCCACGTCCCGGTCGGTGGGCCCGCGGCCGCTCGCCACCAGGCAGACCCGCTTGGCGCCGCCCGCGACCCCGGCCGCCGCGGCCTGCGAGGCCTCGTCGGCCTTGAGCCAGGTGTACTTGAGGATGTCGGCCTTCGAGCCGAGCCGCTGGGAGCAGTAGGAACAGTCCTCCGGGCACAGGCCCGACTTGAGGTTGACGAGATAGTTGAGTTTCACCCGTCGGCCGAACCAGTGGCGGCGCACCTTGCCGGCCGCGGCCACCACATCGAGCACGTCGTCGTCGGAAGTGGCGAGGACGGCCAGCGCCTCCTCGCGGGTCGGCACCTCGCGCCGCAACCCCTTGTCCACCAGCGTGTTCAGCAGGTCCATGAGAGCCGATCCTGTCCTACGGGACCGTCCCGGGCCAAGGAGAGTTTGCACAACAGACACCGTTCGACGTGTGGGTATTGCCACACCCTGGGCGGCTGGTCGTGCCGCTAGGGTCTGTGCACTGCCTACAAATGCCCCGGAGGGACCATGGCGTTCGGCTGGATCGACGAACAGGCGCGGGCGCGCCGTCGGGCCGGACTCGTCCGGACGCTGCGTCCCCGGTCCGCCGACGCCCCGCTGCTCGACCTGGCCGGCAACGACTACCTGGGCCTGTCCCGCCATCCGGAGGTCACCGAGGGTGCCGCGGAGGCGGCCCGGCGGTGGGGCGGCGGCTCGACCGGCTCCCGGCTCGTCACCGGAACGACGGAACTCCACGGCGAACTGGAGCGCGAGCTCGCCGACTTCTGCGGCTTCGAGGCGGCGCTCGTCTTCTCCTCCGGCTACGCGGCCAATCTCGCGGCCGTCACCGCGCTCGCGCCGCACGGCTCCCTCATCGTCTCCGACGCGGGCAACCACGCCTCACTCATCGACGGCTGCCGGCTCGCCCGCGGCACCACCGAGGTCGTCGCGCACGCCGACCCCCGGGCGGTCCGCAAGGCGCTCGGCACCCACCGCGGGCCCGCCGTCGTGGTCTCCGACACGGTGTTCTCGGTGGACGGCGACGCGGCACCGCTGGCCGGACTGGCGGAGGCGGCGCGGGAGTTCGACGCCGGGCTGGTCGTCGACGACGCCCACGGGCTCGGTCTGCTCGGGGCCGGTGGCCGGGGCGCCCCGTACGCGGCCGGTCTCGCAGGCGCGCCGGACGTGGTGGCGACGGTGACGCTGTCGAAGTCGCTCGGCAGCCAGGGCGGGGCGGTGCTCGGTCCGGCGCCGGTGATCGACCATCTGGTCAACGCGGCGCGGACCTTCATCTTCGACACCGGGCTCGCCCCGGCGGCGGCAGGCGCGGCGCTGGCGGCGCTGCGTCTGCTGCGCCGCGAGCCGGAGCGTGCCGAGCGGGCCCGCACGGTGGCGGCGACCCTGCACGCCCGCCTCACGGCCGAGGGCCATGAGGCGGTGCGCCCGGACGCCGCCGTGATCTCCGTGCGGGCCCCTTCTCCCGAACTGGCGGTGCGCTGGGCGGCGGACTGCCGGGCGGCGGGGGTCGCCGTCGGCTGCTTCCGTCCGCCGTCGGTGCCCGACGGCATCTCACGGCTTCGGCTGACGGCCCGTGCGGATCTCACCGACGGGCAGATCGAGCACGCCGTGCGTGTGATCGGCGAGACGCGACCGTGAGTCGGCGGGACGGCCGTGCGTCGCTCGTCGTACGCGGATGGCCGGTACGGAGCCGTGAGCGCGGTACTCCGTCGGGCATGGGGGGAAATCGTTCGGACTTCAAGGGGTAATCGACTCGAAAATGGCTCAAAAGAGCTCGAGTCGAACGGCGGTGATCAGCTCAGGCTCGTCAGGAACTCCTTCCAGGCGTCGGGGGTGAAGAGCAGGGCCGGGCCGGTCACGTTCTTGGAGTCGCGTACGGCGACCAGTCCCTGCCGGGGGCCGGTGTCGGGACGGGCGGTCTCGACGCAGTTGTTCATTCCCGTGCTGCGGCTGCTGCGTCGCCACCGTGCGCCGTGGAGTGAGGTACTGACAGGGATGTGCCGAGGCGGTGCTGACATGGTGCCTCCTTACGCATCGCCCGCCAACGCGGCGATGTAATCCAACGAGTCCTCGGGCGAAAGGGCGTGGATCCGAAGGGTGTCGAAGGCCTCGCAGTAGGCCTGGAGGTCTTCTTTCCGTTCGAGGTAGAGGCTACTCGTCAAGTGGTCGAGAACGACTACATCCAGATCAGATCTGCTCGGAAAGGAGAAGATAACGAAAGGCCCGGTGATTCCGATATGCGCACCGGCGGCGAACGGCAGCACCTGGAGCCGCACATGGGGCAACCGGGCCGCGTCCAGCAGCCGCTCCAGCTGCCGTGTCATGGTCCGGGGCCCACCGACCTCCCGGCGCAGCACTGCCTCGTCCAGCACGGCGCTCAGCCGCAGCGGCGGATCCGCGCGCAGTACCTCCTGACGGGCGAGCCGCACCTCCACCAGGGCGTCGAGCTGGGTGTCCTCCAGGGTGCCCACGGCGGCCCGGGTGACGGCCCGGGCGTAGTCCGGCGTCTGCAGCAGCCCCGGCACCACCGAGGTCTCCAGCGTGCGCATCCCGCTCGCCTGTGACTCCAGGCTGATGAAGTCGCGGTAGGCCGGGGGCAGCACCCCGCGGTAGGCGTGCCACCAGTTCTGCCGGCCGTCGCCGTCCTCCGAGCCCGCCAGCACCAGCAGCAGTTCGCGCAGTTCGGGGTCCTCGACGCCGTACGCGTCCAGCAGCAGCCGTACGTCCCGCGGCTTGACCCCGCTGGAGCCCGTCTCGATCCGGCTCACCTTCGACTGGTGCCAGCCGACACAGGCGGCCGCCTGACCGCTCGTGAGACGCGCCCGGGCGCGCAGCTCGCGCAATTCGGCGCCGAGTTTGCGGCGGCGTACCGCTGGTCCGTACTGCATGGCCGACTCCCTCCGCCCGGCGCGCGGTTCTCACTGCGACGGTAAGCGACGGTAAAGCATGACCCGGAGGGTCGCACGAATACGGTCGGTCGTCGGAGAGTTCACCGCTTCGGGCGACAGATATATGCATATCTCGGGGGATGACACCCGGGAGAGCCCTGGTGATGGCAGTCTGGCGCGCAGAACCAAGTCCGGGACCGTTCTCGACCAGACCGCTCCGTGTCGGACTTTGGTCCCGTGGGAAAGGGACGACGTCGCCATGGCAGATCATCAGGAAGCATCCGTCACTCTGCCGAGCGATCCCGCCTCGGTCTCCGCCGCCCGAACATATGTCTCGGACATTCTCGCGGAATGGGGTCTGCCGAGCGATGCCGAAGTCGCCGACTCCGTCCGCCTGATCGTGTCCGAACTGGCGACCAATGCGGTGCAGCACACCTTCGGGCAGTCACCGACGTTCACGGTCGACATCGCGCTCGCGCGGGAGGAATTACTGCGCATCGGCGTCACGGACAGCCATCCGCGCTTCCCCAAGCGACTGACCGCCTCCGTCCAGCAGGACAACGGCCGTGGCATGGTGATCGTCCGCTGGCTGACCGCCGAGCACGGCGGGACGCTCACGGTGCGGCCCACCCGGGAGGGCGGCAAGACGGTCGCGATCGAACTGCCGTGGACGATTCCCGTGCGGTCGGTCTCGGCGGCGGGACAGCCGGATCCCTGACGGCGGCAGCGGTGGCAACGTGGCGGTCCGGCCCGCGGACCGGTGGCTCGGTCACCCGATGCCGGGCGGGTCCCGTCCCGCTGCGGGGCCGGTGCCCGCTCAGCTGTGCCGCGCCGCTCAGCTGTGCCGCGCCGCTCGGCCGAAGGCGCCGCGCAGCAGAGCGCGGAAGGCGTCGGCCGCGGGTGCCGGCTCGTCGGTGCGGTGCGCGACCGAGATCGTACGGCGCAGGGTGCCCGGCTCCAGGGGCCGTACCCCGAGCGGCGTCGCCGTGGTCCTGGCCACCATCTCCGGCACCACCGCCACTCCGAGACCGGCACTGACCAGCGCGCACACCACGGCGTATCCCGGCGTCTCGACCAGGACCGCCGGGGTGGCCCCGGCGGCGGCCAGGGCGGCCTCCACGCCGCGCCGCGCCGGGTGGTGCGGCGCCATGCTGATCAGCGGCTGCCCGGCCAGCTCGGCGGGCGGCAGCCGCGACGCCTCCGCGCTCAGCACATGGCCGGGGCTCGTGACGAGGACCAGCTCCTCCGTCAGCACGGGTTCCAGGGAGACGGACGACGGCAGCGGTACGGGCTCGGCGGGCTCGTGACGTGCGTCAGCGCCAGATCGATGTCGCCCGCCGCCACGGCGTGCACTCCGGTCGGCGGATCGTAGTCCGCGACCGCCAGTTCCACGTCCGGATACGCCCGGTGGAACGCGCTGAGCGCAGGCGGCAGCAGGTGGATGCCCGCGGTGGGAAAGGTGCCGAGCCGCAGCGTGCCGCCCCTGAGACCGGTGAGCCGCGCCAGCTCGTGCCGGGCCCGCTCCAGCTCGTCCAGCACCCGCCGCGCCCGTACCACCAGCAGTTCCCCGGCCCCCGTCAGCCGGGTTCCCCGCGGATGGCGTACGAGCAGCGCGGTGCCCGCCTCCCGTTCCAGCTTGGCCAGCTGCTGCGAGAGCGCGGGCGGCGTGTAGCCGAGGCGCTCGGCGGCCCGAGTGATCGAACCGGCCTCGGCGACCGCCAC
This sequence comes from Streptomyces sp. NPDC001222, assembly GCF_042896945.1. Taxonomy (NCBI): domain Bacteria; kingdom Bacillati; phylum Actinomycetota; class Actinomycetes; order Kitasatosporales; family Streptomycetaceae; genus Streptomyces; species Streptomyces sp. NPDC001222. The sequence goes on along the minus strand of NZ_JBIAXT010000013.1, from coordinate 79,604 downwards.
CAGCGCCGCGAGCCGTGTCGGGTCGTACACCCGCTCCCCCTGCCGGTCCGAGGCGAGCCCAAAGAGATGCTTAAGACTCACCCAGATTATTCGACATACCTGCCGAAGGCTCGCGGACGGCAGGGTGGTCCGCATGGACACACAGCTCATCGCCTTCACCGGTGTGGCCGCGGGCATGGTCGCCATGCCGGGCGCGGACTTCACGGTCGTCGTACGCAACGCTCTGATCTCCCGGCGCGCCGGTGTCGTCTGCGCCCTGGGGATCGCGGGCGGCCTGCTCATCCACACGACGCTGGCGGTCGCCGGAGTCGCCACGGTGCTGGTGGCCGTGCCCGGGCTGTTCCGCACGCTGCAACTGCTCGGCGGTGGCTATGTGCTCCACCTCGGCGCACGCACCCTCTGGGGACTGCGCCGCTCCCCGACCCACGCCCCCCTCGTGGCCGGCCCGACCCCCGGCCACGACGCGCTCCCGGTGGCGCGTGACGTGCCCAGGGGGCGGCCGCTGCGGCAGGGCTTTGTGACTAACGCACTCAACCCGAAGGCCTCCCTGACCTTCCTCAGCCTGCTGCCCCAGTTCGTGCCCGCGGGCAGCCCCGAGATGCCGAGGACCCTGGTGCTCGCCCTGATCGTGCTCGCGGTCTCACTGGTGTGGTTCCCCGCGGTCGCGTTGCTCGTGGACCGGTTCGGCCGCCTCCTGCGCCGGCCGCGGGCCGCGCGGATCACGGATGCGGTCACCGGGGGCGCTCTGACGGCTCTCGGTCTGGTGCTTCTCCTGGAGCCGCTCGTGGCCTGACGACCGCGTACCGCACCAGCATCGGCAGGACGCGCCACAGGGCCGTGCACACCAGGAGTGTCCCCGCGCCGGCCGCGATGCCGGCCGTGCGGCCCAGCGACACGTCCACCACCAGCAGCACCGAGCCGGTGAAGGCGAAGGCCAGCACCACCATCCCGGCGGCGGCGAGCCGGGAGGAGACCCGCACGATGACCGGCTTGACGTTCTGCTGGAAGAGCAGCCGGTGCAGTGCGGCCGGTGCCGTGAACAGGGCCGCGGCCACCATCGCCAGCAGCAGGGTCGTGACGTACGTGATGCGCTGGGCCGTGTCGAGGGACGGGAAGCGCTGGGTGAACGCGAGGGTCAGCAGGAATGCGAAGAGGATCTGCACTCCGGTCTGGGTGACGCGCAGTTCCTGCAGCAGTTCCGAGAAGTTGCGGTCGGCGCGCTGCAGCGCTGTCTCGTGCCGTGCCTCGAGGGGTGGTCGCTCGCCCATGGCGAACGAGTAACCGCTGAGACCCTCTTCACGCCACCGGGGCGGCCACACGGGCGTCCGGCCGCGGGGTGACGGCACGGCCGCCGTCACCCCGCCCGCCGGGTCAGCTGACCCGGCCGTACCAGACGCTCTTGGTCCAGATCCTCTCCAGCCGTACGACGGAACCGGTTTTCGGGGAGTGCCAGATCTTTCCCTTCCCGGCGTAGATGCCCACGTGGTAGACGCTCCGACCGGAGTGGAAGAACACCAGGTCACCGACCTTGCGGTGGGAGGCGGAAATATGGTGTGTCTTGTTGTACTGCCCAGCTGCCGTGCGGGGCAGCGTCTTGCCGGCCTTCTTGTAGGCGTAGAGGGTGAGCCCGGAGCAGTCGAAGCGGCGCGGTCCGGTGGCCCCCCACTTGTAGGGGGCGCCCTTCTTGGACGCCGCGACCTGGAGCGCCTTGGTCGCCGGTGTCGCGGCCGCCGCGTCGCTTGCGGCGCCGGGAACCGCGATGCTGCCGCCGACGGCGGCGAGGGTGAGGGCCGAGGCGGTGCCGGCCCGGGTCAGCAGCGACGGGACACGATTGAGCGCAGTCATGCGCAACCCTTCGTCAGCCGCCTGTGAAGGATGACCTGTCGGATTCGGGCTGGCGAAGTAGCCCGGCCGCTCGCGCGGCTTCACCCCAAGGACCTCCGGATCTCTCCGGCGGCCCGCCTTGCTGGGTCCTCCACTCCTGCCGATCCACTTCTGTCGACCGGTCATCCGGGCGGCGGCAGGATTCGGCGTCCGCCCGGACCGCCCCGCCGCGGTGGCGGGGGCTTGTCGTCAGCAAGGGATCTTCACCCAGCGATGTCGGAAAATCACAATGGAACCGGGTCTTTGTGGCATTACTCACCACTCACCCGTTCGGCTGGACACCCTTGTGAGCGTGGGCCGTTGAGGGGACCGACGAGGCCTGGACCTGCGACGGAGCAACTCATGACGCCCTGGCTGCCCCGCCACTTGGCCCAAATTCCCCCGGCTCCCGGGTGGAGCAGTCGCTACGCCGACCAGGGGTACGCCATTCGGTCCGTTTGTGTCGCGGGTCCAGGGGCAGGGCCGGCGGTGCGGAGCGGGCGCGGGGGTCGACCGGACCGTGGTCAACTCCGCACGGGCGCCCCGTACATCACCGCCCGTCAGCCCGGTCTCGCCGGTCCCAGCACGTCTTCGTCACTCCGATCCCGGTGGCACCGCGACACGGGCGGTGCGGCGTTCGCCGTCCAGGACGCGCAGGGCCCGGGCCAGTGTGGGGCCGTGCAGTTCGTGTTCTCCGCGCTGGTGCATGAGCGTCAGGGCGTCACGCAGAGCGGCCGCCTTGCTCGACAGGGCCTGGGCGGCGCGCAGTCCCCGGTAGGTGTCCCCGGAGTGTCCGGGATTGATCCGTCCGAGCAGGTCGACGACGTCGAGATAACGGTCGATCAGCTCGGCCTCGGCCCGGGTCAGCGCGGGCAGTGGCGGCAGTTCGGGCGGCAGCATCGGCGGCTCACCTCGCGTCGGTGGCGGTGCGTGACGCCTTGCGGCTCGGGATGATGTGGTCGATCAGCCCGTACTCCACCGCGGCCGGTGCGTCGAGGATCGTGTCCCGCTCGACGTCGGCGGCGATCCGCTGCGGCCTCTGCCCCGTATGGCGTACGAGCATCTCCTCCAGCCGCCTGCGTACGCGCATCAACTCCTCGGCCTGGATCACCAGATCACTGGCCTGTCCCTGCACGGGTTCGGGCAAGGACGGCTGGTGGATCAGCACCCGTGCGCCGGGCAGGGCGGACCGCTTGCCGGGCGTTCCCGCGGCCAGCAGCACGGCGGCGGCGGACGCCGCCTGGCCCAGGCAGATCGTCTCCACGTCGCAGCCGACGTACTCCATCGTGTCGTAGACGGCGGTCATCGCGCTGAACGAGCCGCCCGGGGAGTTGATGTACAGCGAGATGTCGCGGTCCGGGTCCAGATACTCGAGATGCATGAACTGCGCCATCACGTCGTTCGCCGCGATGTCGTCGATCGGCGTCCCGAGGAACACGATCCGCTCGTCCAGCAGCTTCGCGTAGGGATCGAGAGTCCGCTGCCCATAGCCGGTGCGCTCGGTGAACTCGGGCAGGACATGACGTGCGGACGGACGGTTCATGGCACGGGCCTCCTCGGCAGCGATCCTGTAAAAAATGTACAGGACGTACGTTCCATCGACGGCGAAGAACGCTGAGAGCGAAAGTCGGCACGCTGAGAGCGAAAGCGGGGAGGGTCCCCGGTCCGGCCGCTCCCCGGCCCCGGGGACTGTTCGGGACCTCGGTCTAAGCTGGACCACATGGCCTACGAGATTCCGGTGACGCAAGCCAGGGCTGAACTCGCCGATCTGATCAACCGCGTGGTGTACGGCGGCGAGCGTGTCGTCGTGACGCGGCACGGAAAGCCTCTCGTCGCCCTCGTCTCCGCCGCCGACCTGGAGCGTCTCGCCGCTCTGGACGCCGCGGAGGAGCAGGTGATCAGCTCGGTCTCCAGCGTCCGCGAGGTCTCCTCGGCCCCGCGTGAGCGCCGTCGCTTCGGTATCGCCGCGGAGCACCGGGGGCCCAACGCGTCCTGACGCCCGGCCGCTCGGACGAACGGCCGCACGCCCCCGCCGTCGGCGGTGCGGAGCACCGTCCGGTTAACGCGCGCGAAACGCGGTCCAACTAGCCTGCCCCTCCACGCCACCAGGGACGTTGCCCTGTGGCTGCGGCAACCCGGCCCCGCACGGTCCGGGCGAGGACGGTGAGGTGGGACGTGCAACTGACCCCGCACGAGCAGGAGCGGCTGCTGATCCATGTGGCGGCCGACGTCGCCGAGAAGCGCCGGGCCCGTGGCCTCAGGCTGAACCATCCGGAGGCGGTCGCCCTCATCACCTCGCACATCCTCGAAGGTGCCCGTGACGGCCGCACGGTCGCCGAACTCATGGCCTCCGGGCGCAAGCTGCTCACCCGGGACGACGTCATGGAGGGCATCCCGGAGATGATCCACGACGTCCAGGTCGAAGCCACCTTCCCGGACGGCACCAAGCTCGTCACCGTCCACGACCCGATCGTCTGACGAGGGAGCGGCCGCCATGATTCCCGGAGAGATCCTGTTCGCGGACGAACCCGTCGTCTACAACGAGGGCCGCGAGGTCACCCTGCTGACCGTGCTCAACGCCGCCGACCGGCCCGTCCAGGTCGGCTCCCACTACCACTTCGCCGAGGCCAACCCGGGACTGGACTTCGACCGCGCGGCCGCCCACGGCAAGCGGCTGAACATCGCCGCCGGCACCGCCGTCCGCTTCGAGCCCGGCATTCCCGTCGACGTGGAACTCGTCCCGCTCACCGGCGCCCGGATCGTGCCCGGTCTGCGCGGGGAGACCGGAGGTGCTCTCGATGCCTGAGATCTCGCGCGCCGCGTACGCCGACCTGTTCGGGCCGACCACCGGCGACCGTATCCGGCTCGCCGACACCGATCTGCTCGTCGAGATCGAGGAGGACCGCTCCGGCGGGCCGGGGCGCGCCGGAGACGAGGCCGTGTTCGGCGGCGGCAAGGTCATCCGCGAGTCCATGGGACAGTCACGGGCCACCCGCGCCGAGGGCACCCCCGACACCGTCGTCACCGGTGTCGTCGTCATCGACCACTGGGGCGTCGTCAAGGCCGACGTCGGCATCCGCGACGGCCGGATCACGGCCCTCGGCAAGGCCGGCAACCCCGACACGATGGACGGCGTCCACCCGGACCTGGTGATCGGCCCCGAGACGGAGATCATCGCGGGTAACGGCCGGATCATGACCGCCGGCGCCATCGACGCCCATGTCCACTTCATCTGCCCCCAGATCGCCGACGAGGCCCTCGCCTCCGGCATCACCACCCTGGTGGGCGGCGGCACCGGACCGGCCGAGGGCTCGAAGGCCACCACCGTCACCCCCGGGCCCTGGCACCTGGCCAGGATGCTGGAGGCGATGGAGGCCCACCCCCTGAACTTCGGGCTGCTCGGCAAGGGCAACACCGTCTCGCACGACGCGATGCTCTCCCAGATCCGCGGCGGCGCCCTCGGCCTCAAGCTCCATGAGGACTGGGGCTCCACACCCGCCGTCATCGACGCCGCGCTGACCGTCGCCGACCGCACCGGCATCCAGGTCGCGATCCACACGGACACCCTCAACGAAGCCGGGTTCGTGGGCGACACGCTCGCCGCCGTGGCGGGGCGCGGCATCCACGCGTACCACACCGAGGGGGCGGGCGGCGGGCACGCGCCGGACATCATGACCGTGGTGTCCGAGCCGCACGTACTGCCCAGCTCCACCAACCCGACCCGGCCGTTCACCGTCAACACCGCCGAGGAACACCTCGACATGCTGATGGTGTGCCACCATCTCAACCCGGCGGTGCCCGAGGACCTCGCCTTCGCGGAGTCCCGGATCCGGCCGTCCACGATCGGCGCGGAGGACATCCTGCACGATCTGGGCGCGATCTCCATCATCTCCTCCGACTCCCAGGCCATGGGGCGCGTCGGCGAGGTCGTCCTGCGCACCTGGCAGACCGCCCATGTGATGAAGCGGCGACGCGGACCCCTGCCGGGCGACGGCCGCGCGGACAACCACCGCGTACGTCGCTATGTCGCCAAGTACACGATCAACCCGGCGCTCGCCCAGGGCCTCGCCCACACGATCGGCTCCGTCGAGCCCGGCAAGCTCGCCGACCTGGTGCTGTGGGAGCCCGAGTTCTTCGGCGTCAAACCGCATCTCGTCATCAAGGGCGGCCAGATCGCGTACGCACAGATGGGCGACGCCAACGCCTCCATCCCGACCCCGCAGCCGATCCTGCCGCGCCCGATGTACGGGGCGATCGGCCGGGCCCCTGCCGCGAACTCGGTCAACTTCGTCGCGCCCCTCGCGATCGAGGACGGACTGCCGGAGCGGCTCATGCTCGGGAAGAGGTTCGTGGCCATCGAGTCCACGCGCGGTGTCACCAAGGCGGACATGCGCGAGAACGACGCGCGGCCCCGGGTGCGGGTCGACCCCGACAGCTTCGCCGTGCATATCGACGGGGAGCTGGTCGAGGCCGCCCCGGCCGCGGAACTGCCCATGGCCCAGCGGTACTTCCTCTTCTGATGTCCAGGGCAGCGCTTCTCGTCCTGGCCGACGGCCGCTTCCCCGCCGGAGGACATGCCCACTCCGGCGGGGCCGAGGAGGCCGTCCGCACCGGGCGGATCACCGGGGCCGCGAGCCTGGAGGACTTCTGCCGGGGACGGCTGCACACCGCCGGGCTGGTGTCGGCGTCCCTCGCCGCGGCGGCCGCGCTCGGTGCGGACCCGGCCACCCTGGACGCCGCCGCCGACGCCCGTACGCCGTCGGCCGCGCTCCGGGCCGCCGCGCGCCGGCTGGGACGGCAGCTGATGCGGGCGGCGCGCGCCACCTGGCCGTCCGGGGAACTCGACGCCCTGGCAGGCGCGTTCCCCAAGGGCGCGCACCAGCCGGTGGTGCTGGGAGTCGCGGCCCGGGCCGCGGGACTCGGTGCGCAGGACGCCGCGTACTGCGCCGTCCACGAGAGCGTGAGCGGGCCCGCGAGCGCGGTCGTACGGCTGTTGAGCCTGGACCCCTTCGACGCGTCGGCCGTGCTCGCGCGGCTGACGCCCGAGCTGGATCTCGTGGCCGACCGCGCACGGGAGGCGGCCCGGCGCGTGCTCGACGACGGGACCGAGGCGCTGCCCGCCGCCTCGGCGCCCCTGCTGGAGATCGGTGCGGAGGCGCATGCCGCGCGGCCCGTCCGGCTGTTCGCCACCTAGCAGAGGCCCCATCCCCGGAGCCCTCCCCTCCCCTCCCCTCCCCTCCAGCCCCACCTATGCGACAGGAGCCCCCATGCACCTCGACCACACCCACGACGGCCCCGCCGCCGTCGGCGCCGACGCACGCAGGCCCGACGGTTCCCGGCGCGCCCTGCGGATCGGGCTCGGCGGTCCCGTCGGCTCCGGCAAGACCGCCACCGTCGCCGCGCTCTGCCGGACCCTGCGGGACGAACTGTCCCTCGCCGTCGTGACCAACGACATCTACACCCGCGAGGACGCCGAGTTCCTGCTGCGGGAGGCCGTGCTGCCGCCCGAGCGGATCGCCGCCGTGGAGACGGGAGCCTGTCCGCACACCGCCATCCGGGACGACATCTCCGCCAACCTCGAAGCAGTGGAGGACCTGGAGGACGAGGTCGGGCCGCTCGATCTGATCCTCGTCGAGTCCGGCGGGGACAACCTCACCGCCACCTTCTCCAAGGGACTCGTCGACGCGCAGCTCTTCGTCATCGACGTCGCGGGCGGCGACGACATCCCCCGCAAGGGCGGCCCCGGGGTCACCACCGCGGATCTGCTCGTCGTCAACAAGACCGATCTCGCGCCGTACGTCGGATCCGATCTCGCCCGGATGGCGGCCGACGCGAAGGCACAGCGCGCCGAACTGCCCGTTGTCTTCCAGTCCCTGCGGACGGAGGCCGGTGTCGGTGAGGTGGCCGGCTGGGTGCGGGCCCGGCTCGCCGAGTGGACGGCGTGACGACGGGGGTACGGGCCACCGCGCGGATCGTGGCCCGGGACGACGGCCGGGGCGGCACGTCCCTGCCGGTGCTGGCGGGCGAGGGGCCGCTCGCGCTGCGCCGGACCCGGGCGCGCGGTGCGGAGGCCCGGGTCATGCTCGTCGGTGCGATGAGCGGGCCGCTCGGCGGAGACCACTTCACCGTCGAGGCGGCCGTGGGCAGCGGCGCGCTGCTCCATACGGGATCGGCCGCCGCCACCCTCGCCCTGCCCGGGCAGGCCAAGGGCGAGGCCCGCTACGACGTCCGGCTCGATGTGGCTGCCGACGGCGAACTGCACTGGCTGCCGGAGCAGTTGATCTCGGCCGGGGGCAGCGAGCTGTCCGTCTCCACGCGGATCGACCTCGCGCCCGGCGCCCGTCTCGTGTACCGCGAGGAGCAGGTCCTCGGCCGTTTCGGAGAGCAACCGGGACGGCTCACCAGCCGTCTCACCGTACGGCTTGCCGGGCGCCCCATGCTCGACCAGGAGGTGGCCTGCGGACCGGGCGCCCCCGGCGGATGGGACGGTCCCGCCGTTCTGGCGGGACACCGCGCGATGGGGCAACTCCTCGTCGTGCGACCGGAGTTCGATAGACACCCGACCCAGGCGCGGACGCTGGGGGAGGGGGCCGCGCTCACCCCGCTCGCCGGGCCCGGCGCGCTCGTCACCGCGGTCGCACCGGACGCGCTGCGGCTACGCCGAGTGCTCAACGAGGCGCTGGAAACGCTGACTTGACCGGCCCGCTCCGCTGGGCGGAGCGCCGTGCACCGGTTATCGGATTGGTAAAGAAGCCAAGTCCCCCCTGTTCTCAGGGATCTCACAGCAGCAAGGATCCCCGTACCTATAGCAACCTTGTACGGGGAGGTCACACTTGAGGGGAATCAGACCGACGAGACGAGCCACCGCGCTCGGCTCCGCGGGGGCGCTCGTCACGGCGACGCTGATAGCCGGCGCCATGGCTGCACCGTCGGCCGCCGCCGACTCGCGCCACGGTCAGGACCGGGAGGCCCGTGGTGCGGCGATCGCCGCCGCGCGCGCGGCCAAGGCCGGGATCGACTGGAAGGACTGCCCGGCGGACTGGGGCTTCGCGAAGCCCGTCCAGTGCGGCTGGGTCACCGTCCCGGTCGACTACGCCCACCCGGACGGCAAGCAGATCAAGCTCGCTGTCGACCGCGTCGGGAACACCGGCACCAAGCAGGAGCGCCAGGGCGCCCTGGTGTACAACCCCGGCGGCCCCGGCGGCTCCGGGATGCGCTTCCCGCTCCGGATCACCACCAAGAACCCGCTCTGGGTCAACGTGGCGAAGGCGTACGACTTCGTCGGCTTCGACCCGCGCGGTGTCGGCCACTCGGCGCCCATCTCCTGCGAGGACCCTCAGGAGTTCGTGAAGGCGCCCAAGGCGGACCCGGTCCCCGACTCCGAGGCGGACAAGAGCGCCCAGCGCAAGCTCGCCCGTGAGTACGCGCAGGGGTGCCTCGACCGCACCGGCCGCACGATGCTCCAGCAGATGACCACCCCCAACACCGCGCGCGACCTCGATGTCATCCGGGCCGCCCTGGGGGAGAAGAAGCTCAACTACCTGGGCGTCTCGTACGGCACCTACCTCGGCGCCGTCTACGGCACCCTCTTCCCGGGCCACGTCCGTCGCATGATCGTCGACAGCGTGGTGAACCCCTCGCGGGAGAAGATCTGGTACCAGGCCAACCTGGACCAGGACGTCGCCTTCGAGGGCCGCTGGAAGGACTGGGAGAACTGGGTCGCCGCGAACGACGCCAGCTTCCACCTGGGCACCACCCGTGACGCGGTGCAGGCCAAGTGGCTCCAGCTGCGCGCCACGGCGAAGAAGAACCCGATCGGCGGAGTGGTCGGCCCGGCCGAGCTGATCTCCTTCTTCCAGAGCGCCCCGTACTACGACTCCTCGTGGGTACCGGTCGCCACCGTCTTCAGCAAGTACGTGGCCGGTGACACCCAGGCCCTCGTGGACGCGGCCGCGCCCGACCTGTCGAACACGGCGGGCAACATCACCGCCGAGAACGGCAACGCCGTCTACACGGCCGTCGAGTGCACCGACGCCAAGTGGCCGACGAGCTGGCAGAAGTGGGACCGGGACAACACCCGGCTCAACAAGGGCTACCCGTTCATGACGTGGGCCAACGCATGGATGAACCTGCCGTGCGCCACGTGGCCGGTCAAGCAGCAGTCCCCGCTGAACGTGAAGACGGGCAAGGGCCTGCCGACCGTCATGATCGTGCAGTCCACGCGTGACGCCGCCACGCCGTTCGACGGCGCGGTCGAGCTGCACAAGCGCTTCAAGGGCTCCCGTCTGATCGTCGAGAAGGACGCGGGCTCCCACGGTGTGACCGGTCTGGTCAACCCGTGCATCAACAGCCGGGTGGACACCTACCTGCTCACCGGCAAGACGGACAAGGCGGACGTGACCTGCACGCCGCACGCGACGCCGAAGCCGTAGGCGCGGACACGTAGGGCGAAGCCCTGCGCACGTCTCGCGACACCTGCGCGAAAGGGGCGGCCGGACATCCGGCCGCCCCTGTTCGTGTCCGTGCCACCCGGGCTCACCCCAGCGGCATCCGTGGAAACCTGGGCGACCGCTCGCCCGTCTGCCCGGCCTCCTCGGCCTTGACGTCCGCCGCGTACCGGTCGACGTACTCCTGCTCGGAGAGGGACAGGATGGCGTACATGATCTCGTCGGTGACGGCGCGCAGCACCGCCTTCTCGCTCTCCAGGCCGACGTAGCGGGAGAAGTCGAGGGGCTTGCCGAAGCGGATGGTCACGGGGTGGACGCGGGGGATGGTCCGGCCGGGCGGCTGGGCCTCGAAGGTGCCGATCATCGCGCAGGGGATCACGGGGCACCGGGCCTTGAGGGCCATCACGGCGACTCCGACCTTGCCCTTGTACAGACGCCCGTCGTGGGAGCGGGTGCCCTCCGGGTAGATGCCCAGCAACTCGTCCTTGGCCAGCACGCCGAGGCCCTCGCGGATCGCGGCCTGTCCGGCCTCCTTCCCCGAGCGGTCCACCGGGATCTGGCCCGCGCTGCGGAAGAACGCGGCGGTCAGGCGGCCCTTGACGCCGGGCCCGGTGAAGTACTCGGCCTTCGCGAGGAAAGTGATGCGGCGTCTGAGGATCGCGGGCATCAGAAAGTGGTCGGAGAACGAGAGATGGTTGCCGGCGACGATGGCCGGCCCGTCCGTCGGCACATGGTCGAGGCCCTCGATCCGCGGCCGGAAGACCAGTCTGAGCAGGGGGCCGAGAAGGACGTATTTGAGCACGTAGTAGAACAAGGGCCTTGCTCCTCACTCCGGCGGATCGGCTCTACCGCCGTGTTCCAGCAGCTCGACCGGCATGTGACGGGGTGCCAGTGTAGGGTCGCGCGCGACCGGCGGGAACCGGGCGGACCCCACGCGTACGGCACCCCGGACCGGGGGCCGGGCCGGGGTGAGGGAAAGGCACCGCGAAGCGCACGACTGACGTGAGCACTGCCGCGCGGTTGCGGCTCACAGATAGTAGTCGTCCTCCTGCTGAGGGCGTGCGGACGGCGACTCGTCGTCCCTGCGCCGGCCCTGCTGCTCCTCCAGCCGGTGCTGGCGTTCCTGGCGCGCCTGCTCCTGGGCGCCCAGGGTCTCCTCGGTCATGTCCCTGAGGTGGCCCGAGTCGTCCTCGAACGGGTGGCGTTCCCGGTCGGTCATGGCGGCTCACTCCTCGACGCGGTGAGACAGAGGGCGTGACTCCGCCCCCGATCAGCGTGGCATGACTCGTACGGCCCTGCATATCGGCCGCCTGGGCGGGCCCCACGGCGGATCGGGAACACGGGCGGGGAGCCGGGCACGTCAGGGCATACCTGAAGTCCCTTTCGTCATTTTGTCTTCCTGTAGCCGTGCTTCTACGCTCGGCTGTATGGCTGGAGTGCCTGAGCCGCACATCGGGTGGACGTTCCTCACCAACCACGCACGCGTCCTGGCCGCGATCGCCGACGACCGGACCACCCGCATCCGTGACATCGCGGCCCGCTGCCTGCTGACCGAACGCGCCGTCCAGAAGATCATCACGGATCTGGAACAGGGCGGCTACCTCACCCACAGCCGCGAGGGGCGCTCCAACATCTACCGTATCCAGCCCGGCACCCTCCTGAGGCACCCGGCGGAGTCGAGCCTGAGCGTCGCCGACCTGCTCTCGCTGCTCGCCCGGCACGAGCGCCGGCACGGGTGAGGGCACTCGGCACCGATCTGCGACGGCCACCGGGGTGTGCAGCTCCCGCGCGCACCGGGTACTCGCCCGTCCCGGTCATGAGAGGAGCAGCCAGTGAGCACCACAACGGGTAAGAAGATCGTGGTCACGGGCGCCACCGGCAATGTGGGCACCAGTCTCGTACGCCTGCTCGCCGAGGACCCGGAGGTGGACAGCGTGCGGGGCCTCGCGCGCCGGGTCCCCGACCTCGGCCCTGACCGGGTGCGATGGTCGGCGGTCGACCTCACGTCGGCGGGGGCCGACATCGTGCAGGAGTTCGAGGGCGCGGACGCGGTCGTCCACCTGGCGTGGGCGTTCCAGCCGACGCATGATCCGGTCGCGACCTGGGAGACCAACGTCCTCGGCAGCGTCCGGGTCTTCGAGGCCGTCGCCGCCGCCAAGGTGCCCACGCTGGTGCACGCCTCGTCCGTCGGCGCCTACTCCCCGGGCCCCAAGGAAGACGCCGTCGACGAGTCATGGCCGACGCACGGCTGGCCGGACGCCGCCTACACCCGGGAGAAGGCCTATCTGGAGCGGACCCTCGACGCCTTCGAGTACGAGCACCCCGACATCCGGGTGGTCAGGATGCGGCCTGCCTTCCTGTTCAAACGGGAGTCGGCGAGCGAACAGCGGCGGATCTTCGCCGGGCGGTTCCTGCCCGGACCGCTGGTCCGCCCGGAACTGCTGCCGTTCCTGCCGGACGTCTCCGGGCTGCGGGTCCAGGCTCTGCACACCGACGACGCGGCCCGCGCGTATCAGCTCGCCCTCCACCGTGATGTGCGCGGCGCGTTCAACCTGGCCGCCGAGCCGCCCCTCGACGCGGCCGCCCTGGGCGAGGTCATGGGGTCCCGCCCGGTACGGCTGCCCCGCACCGCCGCCCGGTCGGCGATCGCCGCCGCGTGGGGCCTGCGTCTGCTCCCCGCCTCCCCGCATCTCTTCGACGCCGTGCTGCGCCTGCCGCTCATGGACTGCACCCGGGCGCACACCGAACTGGACTGGCAGCCGCGGCTGACGGCGACCGAGGTCCTGGAGGAGTTTCTCAAGGGGATGCGGGAGGGCGCCGGCGCGGCGACCGCGCCCCTGCACGGCCACAAGGTCGGCTGAGGTCGCCATCGGGCGCCCGGCGGAGGCTCGGCATGGCGGTGCAGGTGGCGGTGTGCGGGCCCGCGCAGTGCGGGGAGCGCGAGTGGCACCTCGCCCATGAACTGGGACGGCTGCTCGCGGAGCGGCAGGCCGTGGTGATCTGCGGCGGGCACGGCGGGGTGATGGCCGCCGTCGCGGCGGGCGCCCGGTCCCGCGACGGGCTGGTCGTCGGAGTTTTGCCGGGGGCCGACCGGGCCGGTGCCGGGCCGGATCTGAGCGTCGCGATCGCCACCGGCATGGGGCAGGCACGCAACAGTGTGATCGTCCACAGCGGGGACGCCGTCATCGTGGTCGGCGGCTCCTGGGGCACGCTCTCGGAGCTGGCCCTGGCCGTGCGCCGGGGCGGTGTGCCCGTGGTCCAACTCGGTGACGGCTGGCGCCTCGTCGAGGCCGGGGGACACGAGGTGCCGGGCGTACGGCACGCCCGGACACCGGCCGAGGCGCTCGACCTCACGGGACTGTGGCCCTGACCGGCGCACCGACGCCGCAGGGCCCGGCGGCGGACAGCGGCACCCGGGGTCCGTGGTGCTCGGACTCCCGGGTGCCGTCGGTCGCCGGTCCTCAGACGGTCAGGACGCGCTCCAGCGCCTGAAGGGCCGATTCCAGCTCCTCGGCCGTGATGGTCAGCGGCGGGGCCAGACGGATCGTCGAGCCATGGGTGTCCTTGGCCAGGATCCCCTCCCGCATCAGGCGCTCGCTGATCTCACGGCCGGTGCCGATCGCGGGGTCGACGTCGACGCCCGCCCACAGGCCGCGCGAGCGGAAGCCCACGACGCCCTTGCCGAGCAGCGCGGTCAGACCGTCCCGCAGCACCACGCCCAACTCGGCCGCCCGGCGCTGGAACTCGCCCGTCTCCAGGATCCCGACGACCGCCGAGCCGACCGCCGCGGCCAGCGGGTTGCCGCCGAACGTGGAGCCGTGCTCGCCCGGCTTGAGCACCCCGAGCACCTCACGGCGCGCGACCACCGCGGACACCGGCACGATGCCGCCGCCCAGCGCCTTGCCGAGCAGCACCGCGTCCGGCACGACCCCCTCGTGGTCCACGGCCAGGGTGCTGCCCGTGCGGCCGAGACCCGACTGGATCTCGTCGGCGATGAACAGGCACCCGGCGCGGCGGGTCAGCTCGCGGACCCCGGCGAGATAGCCGTCGTCGGGGATGATCACACCGGCCTCGCCCTGGATGGGCTCGATCAGCACGGCTGCCGTCGTCTCGTCGACGGCCGCCTCCAGCGCGGCCAGGTCGTTGTACGGGACGATCCGGAAGCCCGGGGTGAACGGGCCGAAGCCCGACCGTGCCGTCTCGTCCGTGGAGAAGCTGACGATCGTCGTCGTACGGCCGTGGAAGTTGCCGGAGGCCACGACGACGGTCGCCCGGTCGGCGGGCACTCCCTTGATCTCGTACGCCCACTTGCGGGCCACCTTGACGGCGCTCTCCACGGCCTCGGCGCCCGTGTTCATCGGCAGGACCATGTCCAGGCCGGTCAGCGCGGCCAGGGACTCGGCGAACTCGGCGAGCTGGTCGTTGTGGAACGCGCGGGAGGTGAGGGTCAGACGGTCCAGCTGGCGGTGGGCCGCCTCGATCAGCACCGGATTGCGGTGGCCGAAGTTGAGGGCCGAGTACCCGGCGAGCATGTCGAGGTAGCGGCGGCCCTCGACGTCCTCCACCCAGGTGCCCTCGGCGCGCGCCACCACCACGGGCAGCGGGTGGTAGTTGTGCGCGAGAACCGGCTGCTCGGCGCTGATCAGTTCGTCGGAGGAACGCGTACGGGCAGGTGCGGTCATGAACGGATCTCCTGAGTGCAGCACTTGATTCCACCGCCGGCCTTGTGGAACTCCGAGAGGTCGACGGGGACGGGGTCGTAGCCGTGGTCGGCGAGCCGGGCGGCGAGCACCTCGGCCCGGGGAGCGATGAAGACGTGGCGCCCGTCGGAGACGGAATTGAGCCCGAACACCATGGCGTCCTCGCGGGTCGCGAGCACCGCGTCCGGGTACAGCCGGGCGAGCACCTCGCGGCTGCCGGGCGAGAACGCCTCCGGATAGTAGACGATGTTGTGGTCGTCGAGGACGAACAGCGCCGTGTCCAGGTGGT
Organism: Streptomyces sp. NPDC001222; assembly: GCF_042896945.1. NCBI lineage: Bacteria > Bacillati > Actinomycetota > Actinomycetes > Kitasatosporales > Streptomycetaceae > Streptomyces > Streptomyces sp. NPDC001222. Next base: position 64,305 of record NZ_JBIAXT010000013.1, on the reverse strand, counting down.
AGAAGTACGGGTCCACCAGGGTCAGGCTGACGACCGGGTGACCGAAGAACTCCTGTACCTCGCGGTGCGCGTCCCGCGTCGTACGGAATCCGGTGCCGGCCAGGAGGTAGCGTCCCGTCCAGACCAGGTCGCCCTCGCCCTCGCAGACGGACTCGGAGCGGTGGACGTCATAGCCGGCCGCCTTGAACCACGTCTCGTAGTGGTGGGACTCGGGGCGGCGCTCGGGGGCGTGGAAGTAGGAGCCGAAGACGCGGCCGTCGACGACGACCGCCGAGTTCGCGGCGAACACCATGTCCGGGAGGCCGGGGACCGGGGCCACGGCGTCGACGGTGTGTCCGTGGTCGCGGTAGGCGCGGATCAGCCCCTGCCACTGCTCCCGGGCGAGGTCGACGTCGACCGTCGTGTCGGGATGCATCCACGGATTGATCGCGTACTGCACGGCGAAGTGTCTGGGTTCGCAGACGAGGAAGCGCCGCCGGCGCGGCACACGGGAGTCGGTCACAGAGGGGTTCCTCCGCTTCCTGGGGCGTCGAGTGAGGGTGACACAAAGGTAGAAAGTGACAGAGACGCGCGACAAGGAACGATGGCTGCGTCCTCGCGCAGCAACGCTGCGTCTTGGGGCCCGTCAGCGCACGTCTGCTGCGCTGTCGGGCGCCGCCTGGTTGGCGCCCGCCTCCGGGCTCTCCGGCAGCAGGTGGGACAGCACCATCACGCTGATCGTCTTCCGGATGAAGGGCTCCGTGCGGATGCGCTCCAGCACCTCCTCGAAGTGGTCGACATCCCGCGCCCGCACATGCAGCAGCGCGTCCGCCCCGCCGGTCACCGTCATCGCCGCGGTGATCTCCGGATGGTTGCGCACGACCTCCGCCAGACGCCGGGGCGGCGCCGCGCCCTCGCAGTACACCTCCACATACGCCTCCGTGCGCCAGCCCAGCGCCGACGGCTTCACCGTGGCCGTGAACCCGGTGATCACGCCCGTCTCGCGCAGCCGGTCCACCCGGCGCTTGACCGCCGTCGACGACAGGCCGACGGCCGCGCCGATCTCGGCGAAACTGGTCCTGGCATTCGCCATCAGAGCGGTGACGATCTTCCGGTCGAGCTCGTCGAACGGCGCTGGCCTGCTGTTCATGCGGGCACTGTATCCAGCGGGAACGTCCATGCTCCGCACATGTCCAGGCGTACGGAATCCTCCTACACTCCACGTTCATGCTGCGCGCCCTCGCCGTCGACGACGAACGCCCTTCGCTGGAGGAGCTGCTCTATCTGCTGCACGCCGACCCGCGGATCGGCAGCGTGGAGGGCGCGGGGGACGCGACCGAGGCGCTGCGCCGGATCAACCGTGCCCTGGAGTCCGGCCCCGGTGGCCCCGACGCGATCGACGTCGTCTTCCTCGACATCCATATGCCGGGGCTCGACGGCCTGGAGATGGCCCGCCTGCTGACCGGCCTCGCCGAGCCGCCGCTCGTCGTGTTCGTCACCGCCCACGAGGGATTCGCCGTGCATGCGTTCGATCTCAAGGCCGTCGACTACGTCCTCAAACCCGTGCGGCGCGAGCGGCTCGCGGAGGCCGTGCGCCGGGCCGAGCAGCAGCGCCGGACCGCACCGCTGATCCCGGTCCACGAACCCGACCCGGACCACATCCCGGTCGAGCTGGGCGGGGTGACGCGGTTCGTGCCCGTCGAGCACATCACCCATGTGGAGGCACAGGGCGACTACGCCCGTCTGCACACCGCGCAGGGCAGCCACCTCGTCCGCATCCCGCTGTCCTCCCTGGAGGAGCGCTGGCACGGGCGCGGCTTCCTCCGTATCCACCGCCGCCACCTCGTCGCCTTACGGCACATCGACGAACTCCGCCTCGGCGCGGGCACGGTGAGCGTTCTCGTGGGATCGGTCGAACTCCAGGTCAGCCGTCGGCACGCCCGCGAGCTGCGCGAGGTGCTGACGCGCCGGACCATGGGCCGGTGAGGAGCGGCGTGCCCCAGGACCCCACCGAGCGCCGGGTCGTCGTCACCGGGCCGCCCCGGCACACCCGCCGTGCCTTCGGCTACTCCCGCCCGCGGACCGAGATAGACGAGCAGACCACCCTCGGCCACACCTACGTCCGGTCCCTGATGCGCAGTCAACTGCGCGCCTCCCTCACGGTGTTCACCGTGCTCGTGCTGCTCGTGGGCCCGCTGCCCCTGGTCTTCGCCGCCACCCGCGACAAGGGGCTGGAGTGGGCCGTCCTCGGCTTCTGCCTCTACCCGCCGCTGGTCCTCCTCGCCCGCTGGTACGTGCGCCGCGCCGAACGCAACGAGAAGGACCTCGTGCGTCTCGTCGAGGACCGCTGAGGCGCGGCCCGTGAACCAGAACTACGCCGTCCCCGCGGTCGCCCTGGTCGTCCTCGCAACCGTCCTCGTGGGCGCCTTCGGCCTGCGGGTCTCCCGTACCACCTCGGACTTCTACGTCGCCTCCCGCACCGTGGGCCCCCGCCTCAACGCCGCCGCGATCAGCGGCGAGTATCTCTCCGCCGCATCCTTCCTGGGCATCGCCGGCCTGGTCCTCGTGCAAGGCCCCGACATGCTGTGGTACCCGGTCGGCTACACCGCCGGCTATCTCGTCCTGCTGCTGTTCGTGGCCGCCCCGCTGCGCCGCTCCGGCGCCTACACCCTGCCCGACTTCGCGGAGGCCAGGCTCGCCTCGCAGCAGGTGCGCCGACTCGCCGGGGGTTTCGTCGTCGGGGTCGGCTGGCTGTATCTGCTGCCCCAACTCCAGGGCGCGGGGCTCACCCTGGCCGTGCTGACCGGCGCGCCCGAGCCGCTCGGCGGGGTCCTCGTCGCGGTGGTGGTGGTCGCGACCGTCGCCGCGGGCGGCATGCGCAGCATCACCTTCGTCCAGGCCTTCCAGTACTGGCTGAAGCTCACCGCCCTGCTCGTCCCCGCGCTGTTCCTGGCGGTGGCCTGGCAGGGCGACGGCGCGCCGCGCGCCGCGTTCGCGGAACCCCCGGCCTTCCGCGACCAGCGGGTCGTACGCATCGACGACACCCTCGACCTGCGGCTCTCCGGCCCGCTCTCCGTCACCGCCACCGGCACCGTCGACGGCCGGCACTACACGTCACAGCGCGTGCGGCTCAGCACCGGCGTCCACCGCATCGGGCTCGGCACCCGGCTGACCTTCGACCGGGGCGACCGCGTCCCCGCGCCCGTCACCGACCGCGGCGGCGGCATCTCCGCCCCGCCCGACTCCGGCCGCGAGAAGCGCCCGCTGTACGCCACCTACGGACTGATCCTCGCCACCTTCCTCGGCACCATGGGCCTGCCGCACGTCGTGGTCCGCTTCTACACCAGCCCGCACGGGGTCGCCGCCCGCCGCACCACCGTCGCCGTACTCGCCCTGATCGGCGCCTTCTATCTGCTGCCGCCCGTCTACGGCGCGCTGGGCCGGCTCTACGCCCCCGAGCTCACCCTCACCGGGAACGCCGACGCGGCCGTACTGCTTCTGCCCGGCCGGATGACCGGCGGTCTCGGCGGGGACCTGATGGGGGCCCTGGTCGCGGGCGGGGCCTTCGCCGCGTTCCTGTCCACCGCGTCGGGCCTGACCATGGCGGTGGCCGGGGTGCTCACCCAGGACGTCCTGCCGTCGCGGGGCGTGGGACACTTCCGGCTCGGCACGCTGCTGGCCATGGCGGTGCCGCTCGTGGCGAGCGTCCTGGTGGGCGGGCTGCCCGTGGCCGACGCGGTGGGACTCGCCTTCGCCGTGTCCGCGTCGTCGTTCTGCCCGCTGCTCGTGCTGGGCATCTGGTGGCGGCGGCTGACCCCGCCGGGGGCGGCGGCCGGGATGCTGGCCGGCGGCGGCTCGGCGTTCGTCGCCGTGGCGCTGACCATGGTGGGCCACCCTGGCGCCGGCACCGCGCACACCCTGCTGGCCTGGCCGGCCCTCTGGTCCGTGCCGCTGGGGTTCCTCACCATGGTGCTGGTGTCCCTGGCGACACCGGGCCGGGTGCCGGCCGGGACGGCCGCGATCCTGGCCCGGTTCCATCTGCCCGAGGAACTGCGCGCGGAGGCGGAGGCATGAGCGGTTTCCTCGCGGGCCTGTGCGTGGCCGTACTCCCGCTGCTCGCCGCCGGGTTCTGGCTCGGACGGCGCACCGCGCGCCCCGAGACCCTCGGCGGGCTCGGCACGCCCGTCGAGCACGCCACGTTCCAGACCCTGCACACCGCCTCCCTGGCCGCCCCGCCCCTGCGCGCCGGGCTCACCGGGGAGACCGCGCGCAGATCCGCGCGTCGGCTGCGCACCCTGCTCGGCACCGACGCCCTCTGCCTCACCGACCGGGAGTCCGTGCTGGCCTGGGACGGCGCGGGGGAGCACCACCGCGACGAGGTGCTCGGGCGGCTCGCCGGCCCGCTGGAGAGCGGCCGGGGCGAGGCCTTCCGGCTGCGCTGCGACGCCCCCGACTGCCCCCTGCGCTGGGCCGTCGTCGCCCCGCTCACCGTCGACGACCGGGTGCACGGAACGCTCGTGGCCTGCGCGCCCCGTGAGTCCGCGGTCCTCGTCCGGGCCGCCGGCGAGGTCGCCCGCTGGGTCTCCGTGCAACTGGAGCTGGCGGACCTCGACCGGTCCCGCACCCGGCTCATCGAGGCCGAGATCAAGGCGTTGCGCGCCCAGATCTCCCCACACTTCATCTTCAACTCGCTCGCCGTGATCGCCTCGTTCGTGCGTACCGACCCCGAGCGCGCCCGCGAACTCCTTCTGGAGTTCGCCGACTTCACCCGCTACTCGTTCCGCCGGCACGGCGACTTCACCACGCTCGCCGACGAACTGCACGCCATCGACCAGTACTTGGCGCTCGTACGGGCCCGCTTCGGCGACCGGCTCTCGGTCACCCTGCAGATCGCCCCCGAGGTGCTGCCGGTCGCCCTGCCGTTCCTGTGCCTCCAGCCGCTCGTCGAGAACGCCGTCAAGCACGGACTGGAGGGCACCGCCGACAAGCGCCACATCAGCATCACCGCCCGGGACGCGGGCGCCGAGGCCGTGGTCGTCATCGAGGACGACGGCGCCGGGATGGACCCCGAGCTGCTGCGCCGCATCCTCGCCGGGGACGCCGGACCCTCCGGCGGCATCGGCCTGTCCAACGTGGACGACCGGCTGCGCCAGGTCTACGGCGACGACCACGGGCTCGTCGTCGAGACCGCCCCGGGCGCGGGCATGAAGATCACCGCCCGGTTGCCGAAGTACCAGCCGGGAGTGCACTCGGCCGGGCGGCTGCCCCGGCCATGAGAGGTCACGCGTCGCGGGTCAGGACCATGGCGAGGGTGATCAGGCCGAGTACGACCCAGCCGAACCACAGCCAGCCACTGCTGCCGAGCGCCACCGTGTAGGCCGTCACCACGACGAGCCCACCGACGGTCAGCACTCCCATCGTCTTCGTGGAACCGGGCATCGCAACACCCTCCTCATGGTTCGTCCTTCCCCATGGTGCCCCCGTTCTCCCGGCGTACGGTGCATACGACCAGATGAGTTCGGGACGCCCAGGCGGCGTTTCCCGTCCAGGAGGCGGCCGTATAGAGGTTCGGGTCGTAGCCGTGGTCCTTCGGCGGCACGTCCCGCGCGCACGCCCGGTCCGACAGGCCCTTCGCCTTGGCCAGGGTGATGTCCGGGGCCAGCCGGGTGAAGCCGAGCACCTGCTGGTCGTGCGGCCCGGCGCAGGGGACGAGCTGTGCCGCGGACCGGGACAGGACGTCCAGGCAGTCCTGTTTCTGCATGTTCGCCGTGTCCACGAACCTCATCCCCGGCTTGCGGCGGTCGCCGAGCGGCCCGTAGACCGGCCCGTGCGCGCCGAGCACCAGACACGCGGTGCGCCGCCCGGCCGCAGCGAAGCCCGCGGCGGTCGGGACCACGGCGTAACTGCGGACGTCCGCGAGCTTCCCGCGGATGTCCCGGGTGCGTTCCTCGCACAGGGCGGGACCCCGCCGGCGCGCCTCGTCGGCGGACGCGTCGGCGACGAGGGCCATGACTTGCCCGTCCGGGCTCGCGTCGTCGCAGCTCGACGGACTCAGGCGGGGCGGGGGGCCCTGGAACGGTCGCCCGGGCCAGGCGGCGACGACACAGTCGCCCTCTTCGAGCGGGCGGGTGAGCGCGACGGACTTCCCGTACGGTGCCGCCGTGCCGCCGGACGCCGCGCGGTCAACGGCGTACCAGACCCCGCCCAGCGCGAGGACCAGCCCGAGGAGGCAGGCGACGAGGGCCCGCACGGCGTGCGCCCGCCGCGGATGCGGCTCGCTGCGGACGAGCGGCGGGCCGAACCCGCTCGCCGCGGCGGGCCCGCCCTGGCCGTACGACGTGGTGGGCGCGGTGGCCGGCCCCGGCCGTGCCCAGCCGTTCGGCGTGCCCCCCGCGGTGGGCGCCAGGTCGACCCGGGTGCGCGGATGAGGTTGCGGGGTGACGACGGCCGTCAGCGCGGCCGCGGTCTCGTGCGCCGTGATCCGCTGCGCCGGGTCCTTGACCAGCATCGCGGACAGCAGGGGCGCCAGCGCCCCGGCCCGCAGCGGCGGCCGGGGGTCCTCCAGGACCACCGCGGTGACCTCAGCGAGCTGCGTGTCGCGTTCGAAGGGCCCGCATCCCTCCGCCGAGAAGTACAGCGTGCAGCCCAGTGAGAACAGGTCGGCGGCGGCGGTCGGGGGCCCGCCCGTGGCACGCTCCGGCGCCAGATAGCCCGGCGTCCCGATCAGCGCGGACGCCAGCGTGTGCCGGGTCTCACCCGCGTCCGGCTGCACCGCGATGCCGTAGTCGGTGAGCAGGACACGGGCGTACGGCGTCCCGGAGCGGTCCGGAGCCAGCAGGATGTTCGCCGGTTTCACGTCCCGGTGCATGACACCCCGCTCGTGCCCGGCGGTGAGCGCGTCCAGCACGGCGAGCCCGATGCGCGCGCACTCGGCGGGGGCGAGGGGGCCGTGTCGGTGGACCCGCTCACGCAGGTCGAGCGCGCCCGGCACGTACTCCATGACGATCCATGGCAGACCCTCGTGCTCCAGTACGTCGTGCACGGTCACCACGTGCGGGTGGCCGCGCAGCCCGGCCGCGTGCCGGGCCTCCGCGCGGGCACGGGACACCCGGGCGGTCCGTTCCTCGGTCGCCTCGACCTGATCGCGGAACGCCACCTCCTTGAGGGCGACGTCGCAGGCCAGCCGCTGGTCGTGGGCGCGCCACACCTGGCCCATGGCGCCGCTGCCGAGCCGGTTGAGCAGACGGTAGCGGCCGGCGATGACCCGGCCCACTCCGGACTGCGGTGATCCTGCTGCCATCCCTTCACTCCCGAATCCAGGTCGTGCCGATGGTGGGCGAGGCGCCTGCCCCGTCTGTCGCGGCGGAGGTCGGGCCGAGGGGGCGGCTTGTTGGCGAGCCGCCTGCCGTGGCGGCGGCCGGGGCGCCGTGGGATGTCGTGGGGGAGACGCTTCTGGCGGTCGGGGACGAGCCGCCGCCGGCTGTGGGGGATGAGCGGGTCGGCGGGGAGGAGCGGGCGGTCGAGGGCGAGCCGCCCCCGGCCGTCGGGGATGACCGGGCCGACGGGGACGAGCGGGCGGTCGAGGACGAGTTCCCACCGGCCGTCGGGGACGAGCGGGTCGACGGGGACGAATAGCCCGACGGAGACGAGCGGGCCGTTGAGGCCGAGCTCCCTCCGGCTGTCGGGGACGAGTGGCCCGTTGGGGAGGAGCGGGTGGTCGGGGACGAGCTCCCTCCGGCTGTCGGGGAGGAGTGGCCCGTTGGGGAGGAGCGGGTGGTCGGGGACGAGCTCCCTCCGGCTGTCGGGGAGGAGTGGCCCGTTGGGGAGGAGCGGGTGGTCGGGGACGAGTGGCCCGTTGGGGAGGAGCGGGTGGTCGGGGCCGAGCTCCCTCCGGCTGTCGGGGAGGAGTGGCCCGTTGGGGAGGAGCGGGCGGTCGGGGACGAGCGGCCCGACGGGGACGACGAGCCGCTGGACGTTGCCGTCGTCGGCGGCGGCGAGGAGACCCGGCCGCTGTCGCTCGAGGTGGCCGAGGAGGCGCCCGACTTCCTCGGCGTCGGGCTGCCGGACGACGGGGGAGGGGACCCACCGGTCTGAACCCGGCCGGTGCCGCCGTCGGTCGGCCCGGCCGTTCCCTTCCCGGACGAGCCGGAGGCGCCCGGCACCTGGGGGCCGTCCGTCTCGCCCATGTCCACCGACAGCGTCACGTACCGACCGAACGCCAGCTCCGTGCCGGGCCCGGGATCCGAGCCCGTGACCGCCGCGTCGTCGGGCGGCGCGCCCCGGCCGACGTAGGCGACCGCGAGTCCCTCGGCCGCGAGCCGCCGTACGGCCTCCGCGTACCGCAGTCCCGTCACATCGGGCACCTTGTGCCGTACCCGGGTGTCGAAGGAGGAGTCGTGCCCCCCGGCCGTGCCCACAGGCCGGTCGAGCCCCCGATCCGGGTCGTCGACGTCGACCAGCGCCAGCCGGGTCAGCCGCTTCGGGGCGGGATGGACCGTCACCACGGAGGCCGGGTCGTACCCGGCCCACTTCTCGTCGGCGCCCTCGAACTTGACGGAGATGCGGGTGGTGTCGCCCCGGAAGGGGCGCAGCGGATTGCCACAGGAGCACTTCACCGTCGGCTGCCCCCGCTCGTCCACCAATACCGCGATTCCGGCCTGGAGCAGGGAGTCGAAAGGTGCGGCCCTGCCCTTCTTGAAGTCGTGGTTCTGTACGAGGGTGTCGTGACGCAGAAGGACGGGTGTGAGCCGGTCCAGGTAATCCGGGATCTCCCTCTGGTCAATACCCTCGACCTGTGCCCAGACCTTGGCCTTCGGGGCGTTGTGCGGATCGGTGAGGAATTGCTTCAGCCGGGCGATGTCACAGACCGTCGGGGTGCGTGAACCACCGTAGAGCCCTGGTGTGTCGCCCGCCTGCAGGCCGCCGGGCACCCGGCCCGCCCGGACCGTGGTGTCGCGGCCGAGGCCGCTGCGCTCGTCGAAGAAGGGGGCCAGCGACGGAACCCCCGCGGCGACGGCCTTCACCGCGTACACCTGTACGTTTCTGCCGCATCCGCTGAGGATCAGTACGGCGGCCAGAAGAAATCCGATCCTCCGGATCGCTGCTTTTCCGGTCTTTCGAAGGAATGCACGACGTGTCATCACCGCTCCCCCCGGCGGTCCCCCCGTGCCCTGCCGAGCGGAGGCAGGGCGCCGGGCACCAGGTTAGCGAATGCGGGAGCATTTCAGGCGACTTGAAAAGAATTGGAGGAAAAGGGAATTCAGTGCTGTCGCGGAACTCAGCGGCCGCGTGCGTTGAGTGAGGCCAGATAGGCGTTGTACGCCTGGAGTTCCTGGTCGCCGTCGCGGTCCGCGGCGCGGTCCTTCCGCTTGGCCTGCCGCTGTTCCGAGCGGTACCACTGGAACAGCAGTGCGAGAAGCACCAGTACGGACGGGACCTCGCTGAAGGCCCAGGCGATGCCGCCCGCCGAGGTCTGGTCCGCGAGGGCATCGATGCCGAGCGAGGCGGGCGGGTGCCGGTAGGTGTCGACCATGGGCGTGGACGCCATCATCAGAGCGATGCCGAAGAACGCGTGGAACGGCATGCCCGCGAACAGTTCCAGCATCCGCATCAGATAGCCGGGGCGGTTCGGACCGGGGTCGACGCCCATGATCGGCCAGAAGAACACCACGCCGACGGCGAGGAAGTGCACCATCATCGCGATGTGCCCGGCCTTGGACTGCATCAGGAAGTCGAAGATCGGCGTGAAGTACAGCGCGTACAGGCTCGCGATGAACAGCGGGATGGTGAACGCCGGGTGGGTGATGACCCGCACATAGCGGCTGTGCAGCAGCATCAGCAGCAGTTCGCGCGGTCCCTTGCGGTCGCGGCCCGCCGTGGGCAGCGCGCGCAGCGCCAGCGTGATGGGGGCGCCGAGCAGCAGCAGGATCGGCGAGAGCATGCTGATCACCATGTGCTGCACCATGTGCACGCTAAACATGACCATGCCATAGTCATTGAGCTTGGTGCACATGACCAGCATCACCGTCAGCACACCGATGACGTACGACACGGTCCGGCCCACCGGCCACTTGTCCCCGCGTCGTACGAGCCGGGCCACGCCCCATCCGTACAGCCCCAGTCCGACCAGGCAGGCGACGAGGAAGAAGGGGTCGGCGGACCATGCCAGGCCCCTCCCCAGCGTGAACGGCGGCAGATCCATGGTCATGCCGTGCCCGCTGTGATCCATCCGCCGGCTCCTGATTCGTGGGGTTGTGCGCTGTCTGTCCGCACCAGAGTAGAACCGCCCCCGGTCGCCGCTGCGACCGGGGGCGGACTCTTCGACTCCGTGTGCGATCGGTCCCCCACCGCACGAGTCGGGCCCCGTGCTACAGCACGCACTCGGCCTCGGCGTACCTGTCCTCCGGCACCGTCTTCAGCGTCTCCACGGCCTCCACCAGCGGCACCATCACGATGTCCGTGCCGCGCAGCGCGGTCATCTTGCCGAACTCGCCGCGGTGCGCCGCCTCCACGGCGTGCCAGCCGAACCGGGTGGCGAGCACGCGGTCGTACGCCGTCGGCGTGCCACCGCGCTGGACATGCCCGAGGATCACCGGGCGGGCCTCCTTGCCGAGCCGCTGCTCCAGCTCGATGGAGAGCTGGCGGGCGATGCCGGCGAAGCGCTCATGGCCGTAGATGTCCTTGCCGCCCTCGTCGAACTCCATGGTGCCCGGCTTCGGCTTGGCGCCCTCGGCGGCCACCACGATCGCGAACCGCTTGCCGGCGTCGAACCGCTCGCCGACCCGCGCCGTCAACTCCTCGATGTCGAAGGGGCGTTCCGGCACGACGATCGCGTGGGCACCGGCCGCCATGCCGGAGTGCAGCGCGATCCAGCCGGTGTGGCGGCCCATGACCTCCACGATGAGGACGCGCTGATGGGACTCGGCGGTGGTCTTCAGCCGGTCCAGGGCCTCGGTCGCCACGCCCACGGCCGTGTCGAAGCCGAAGGTGACGTCCGTGACGGCGATGTCGTTGTCGATGGTCTTGGGTACGCCGACGATCGGCAGCCCGTTGTCGGACAGCAGCCGGGCCGCCTTCAGCGTGCCCTCACCGCCGATCGGGATGATCGCGTCGATCCCCAGTTCCTCGACATGGCCCTTGGCCCGCTCGACGCCGTCCCGCAGATGCTCCGGGCGGACCCGGGAGGAGCCGAGGATGGTGCCGCCGCGCGCCAGGATGCCGCCCACCGCGTCGAGGTCGAGCTTGAGGTAGTCGCACTCCAGAAGGCCCTTCCAGCCGTCCCGGAAGCCGATGACCTCGTCGCCGTGGTCGGCGACGGCACGGTGCACGACGGACCGGATGACGGCGTTCAGGCCGGGGCAGTCGCCGCCGGACGTGAGGACACCAATGCGCATAGCCCGAAACAACCTTCTCCACGTGAGCCGGGACCGGACCACGTTGTCCGGCTCGATCCCCGCCAGCCTACCGGCGGTGGGGGGCCGGGCAGCACCGTGCGTCCGCCTGCTGGACGCACCCGCTCACCTGTGCGGACGAGGTGTCAGACGGGCCGTTCACGCCCGGCGGACCGAAGGGTGTACGGACCGCCGGGCGGGCTCCGCGGAACCGTTTCCGGACCGCTTTCGCCGGAGTCAGGCCGGCTGCTCCGCGGCCGTGATCCGCTCGTTGCGCAGCGCCTCGTACCAGCGGTCGTCGACCGGCGGCAGCGCGTTGACGTCGAGCGCCAGCTTGAGCAGCAGGTCCGCGATCAGCGGGTTGCGCGCGAGCACGGGACCGTGCATGTACGTACCGAAGACGGTCCCGTTGTACGCGCCCTCCGTGCCGTCACCCGTGCCGTTGCCCTTGCCCAGCCGCACCTGCGCGAGCGGGCGGGCGTTCGGGCCGACGTGCGTCACGCCCTGGTGGTTCTCGAAGCCGGTGAGCGGGGGCAGGCCCAGCCGCGGGTCGATGTCCCCCAGCACGTCACCGACGCACCGCTCGCCCTCGCCGCGCACCGAGACCACGTCCAGCAGGCCGAGGCCCGGCTCGCGCTGCCCGAGGTCGTTGATGAACTCGTGGCCGAGGATCTGGTAGCCGGCGCAGACGGAGAACACGATCGCGCCGTTCTCCACGGCCCGGTACAGACCGCCGTCACGGCGCAGCCGCTCGGCCGCGAGCCGCTGCGGACGGTCCTCACCGCCGCCGATCAGATAGATGTCGCCGGACGTCGGGATGGGCTGGTCGCTGCGCACGTCGAGCCGGGCCACGTCCAGGCCGCGCTGGCGGGCCCGGCGCTCCACCACGAGCGCGTTGCCCTGGTCGCCGTAGGTGCTCAGCAGGTCCGGGTAGATCCACACCAGACGCAGGCTGTTGTCACTCATCGATGATCGTCCTTCGTGGTCAGTTGCCGACGCGGCGGCGCAGGTCCTGGAACGCGGTGTAGTTCGCGATGACCTCGATGCGGCCCGGCGGAGCGAGCTGGACGGCCTGGTCGAGGTCGTCGCAGACCTGGAAGGACTGGTTCGCGACCTCCAGGCGCACGGCGAGGTCCAGCTTCCGGTCGCCGATGACGAAGATCGGGTGGCCGGTCAGCCGCGTGTAGTCGACGTCCCACAGCCAGGAGGTGTCGGTGCCGTCCGCGCCGCGCGCGTTCACCGACAGGATCACCGGGGCCGGCGGCGCGTCGATCAGGGAGAACGTCTCCAGCCAGCCGGCCGGGTTCTTCGCGAGCAGCAGACGCAGGTCGCGGCCCTGGAACTGGACGACGTCGTAGCGCCCGGCCACCGCCTGCACCTGGTACATCCGCTCCAGCGCGACCTGCGGGGGCACACCGAAGACGGCGGCCACGGCGGCCGAGCTGGTGGCGTTGGCCTTGTTGGCGCGGCCCGGCAGCTGGAGGTGGATCGGCCAGGCGGAGCCGTGCGGATCGAGGACGTGGTCACCCGAGAGCACCCAGGACGGGGTCGGCCGGCGGAAGCCGCACTCGCCGCAGAACCAGTCGTCGCCGGGGCGCTGCATCACACCGCCGCAGGACGGGCAGGACCAGGCGTCGTCCTTCCACATCTGGCCGGCCGCGACCCAGATCACATTCGGCGACGACGAGGCGGCCCACACGACCAGCGGGTCGTCGGCGTTGGCGACGACCACGGCCTTGGAGCCGGCCAGGCCCTCACGCCAGTTCTCGGCGAGCATCCGGGTCTCGGCGGCGCGGTCGAGCTGGTCGCGCGAGAGGTTGAGCAGCGCGATGCACTTCGGGTCGGTGTCCCGGGCGACGCCGGCGAGGTACTTCTCGTCGACCTCGATGACACCGAACTTGGCGTCCGAGCCGCCGGCCAGCGCCGAGGTGATGCCGGCGGGCATGTTGGCGCCGAGCGCGTTGGAGACGACCGGGCCCGCGGCGCGCAGTGCCTCCGCGATCAGTCGGGTGGTCGTCGTCTTGCCGTTGGTCGCCGAGACCAGGACGACGTCCAGGTTCTGGGCGAGCCGAGCGAGCAGATCGGGGTCGAGTTTGAGTGCCACTCGGCCGCCGATCACCGATCCGCTGCCGCGCCCCGCGGCGCGCGATGCCGCAGCGACCGCCTTGCCCGCGGTCACGGCCAGCTTGGCCCGCGGCGTCAGCGGGTCCGAGTTGCCTGCCATCAGTTCTCGATCCTCCTTGCATACGGCGCCGCGCCCAGTCCCGGCAACGTGTGGACCTCAGCCTATCGAGATCCGTTCACGCGCCCGAACCGCGGCACCACCCCGGCGCCCACGCGACGCTGACGACCGTACCCTTGCCGCCATGCGACACCGTTTCATCCCGGGCGCCCGAGGGCACGTCCGGCCCCTCACCCTGCTCGGCGACCCGGTGCTGCGCACCCCGGGCGCGGAGGTCACCGACTTCGGCCCCGAACTGGCCCGACTCGTCGAGGACATGTTCGCCACCATGTACGCCGCGCGGGGCGTGGGGCTGGCGGCGCACCAGATCGGCGAGCCGCTGCGCGTGTTCGTGTACGACTGCCCGGACGACGACGAAGTGCGCCATTTGGGACATGTGGTGAACCCACGGCTCGTCGAGGCGGACGGTGTGGTGCTGCGCGGACCGGAGGGGTGCCTGTCCGTGCCGGGCCTGGAGGCGGGCACGGAGCGCTACGACCGTGCCGTCATCGAGGGCCGCACGGTGGACGGCGAGCCGGTGCGGGTGGAGGGGACGGGGTGGTTCGCCCGGTGCCTGCAGCACGAGTGCGACCATCTCGACGGCAGTCTCTACGTGGACCGGCTCGACGGCTGGCGGCAGCGCAAGGTGATGTGGCAGTGGCGGCGCAGGGCGCCCCGGTAGGGACGCGCCCGCGCCGTCCTGCGACGTCGTGAAGGGCCGTCGCGCGGCGGGGACCTCAGAACCCGGGCCCTCCGACGCGGTCCCCGGCGGCTGCGAGCCGCCCCCACAGCAGGTCCGCCAGACTCCGCACCAACTCGGCCCGGGTGCAGGGCCGCTCACCGAGCCACCAGTCGCCCGCCGCGTGCATCATGCCGACGATGCCGTGTCCCCACACCCGGGCGAGCTGGTGGCTGCCGGGGCCGAGGTCCAGGCGCTCCTCGATGAAGACGGCCAGCTCCTCGCCCATACGGCGCAGCACCGGGATGGAGTGCCGGCCGGTGTCGAAGCCCTGGTCGTTCTGTGAGCCGCCCTCCGCCGGATGCATCAGGAAGCGGTAGACCTGCGGTCGTGCCTCGATGGCCGCGAGATAGGTGTCCAGGGTGGCCTCCACCCGCTCCCGCCGTTCGGCCGGGGCGTCCAGCGCCGCCCGCAGCGATTCGAGGAGCGCGTCCGTGTGGCGCTTGGCGAGCGCGGCGTACAGCCCGCCCTTGTCGCCGAAGTGTCGGTAGAGGATCGGTTTGGTGATGCCGGCCTCGGCTGCGATGGCGTTCATCGAGGCCCCGGGGCCGTCGCGCAGCACCACCCGGTCGGCGGCTTCCAGCAATTCTCGCCGTCGGCGGTCGGCGGACCGCTGTTGCTCGGTCCGCTGCGTGGTGTCCATGATCTCTCCCCACCCGTGCTGTATCGGTGACGCCTGCGCAAACTAACACTGAAAGGCGGGTCAGTATCGAACGAGCTGCCGACCGCCCGTCGTGCAGGACCGCTTCGGCCTGGGAGTTGACTTCTCCTACTGGTGAGTAACAGACTGAGGTTACCGCAAGTAACAGGCTAGCGCAGTGCTGGAGGGGACATGGCCGAGTTCACCATGGAGCTCAACGACGAACAGAAGGAGGTCCGGGACTGGCTGCACGGCTTCGCCGCCGATGTGATCCGCCCCGCGGCCGCCCAATGGGACGAGCGTGAGGAGACTCCCTGGCCGGTCATCCAGGAGGCCGCCAAGGTCGGCATCTACTCCCTCGACTTCTACGCCCAGCAGTACTTCGACGCCACGGGCCTCGGCATCCCCATGGCGATGGAGGAGTTGTTCTGGGGTGACGCGGGCATCGCGCTCTCGATCGTCGGCACCGGACTCGCGGCCGTGGGCGTCCTCGCCAACGGCACCGAGGAGCAGATCGGCACCTGGATCCCCCAGATGTACGGCGATGTCAACGATGTCAAGGTGGCCGCGTTCTGCTCCTCGGAGCCCGACGCCGGCTCCGACGTCGCCTCCATGCGCACCCGGGCGGTGTACGACGAGGCCAAGGACGAGTGGGTGATCAACGGCACCAAGACCTGGGCCACCAACGGCGGCATCGCCAACGTCCATGTCGTGGTCGCGGTCGTCGACCCCGAGCTGGGGTCCAAGGGACACGCCTCCTTCATCGTCCCGCCGAACACCCCGGGCCTCGCCCAGGGCCAGAAGTTCAAGAAGCACGGCATACGCGCCTCGCACACCGCCGAGGTCGTCCTCGACAACGTCCGCGTCCCCGGCTCCTGTCTGCTCGGCGGCAAGGAGAAGCTGGACGAGCGCCTCGCCCGCGCCCGGGAGAAGGCGAAGGCGGGCGACGGTGAGCGCGTGAAGAACGCGGCCATGGCGACCTTCGAGGCCTCCCGCCCGGCGGTGGGCGCGATGGCGGTGGGCACCGCTCGGGCCGCGTACGAGGTGGCACTCGACTACGCGCGGACGCGCGAGCAGTTCGGGCGGCCGATCATCGACAACCAGGGCGTCGCCTTCCAGCTCGCGGACATGCGGACGCAGATCGACGCCGCCCGGCTGCTGGTGTGGCGGGCCTCGTGGATGGCGGTCAACGGCAAGCCGTTCACGGCGGCCGAGGGCTCCATGTCGAAGCTGTTCGCCAGCGAGACGGCGAAGAAGGTCACCGCGCAGGCGATCCAGATCCTCGGGGGCAACGGCTACACCCGGGAGTACCCGGTGGAGCGGATGCACCGAGACGCCGCCATCTACACGATCTTCGAGGGGACGAGCGAGATCCAGCGGCTGGTGATCGCGCGCACCCTGTCGGGCATGCCGATCCGGTAGCGCTGCCTGCCGTTGTCCCAGGTGCGCGACGAGGCGCGCGCCGGCGTCCGGCTCAGCGGTGTCTGAGCGGTGTGAGCTGCTCGATGTCGTACCGCCTGCGCAGCGCCTCGATCGCCTCCTGGTCCGGCGGACCCCCGTCCGCGAGGATCTCCAGCAGCTCCTCGAAGTAGCGTTCGTGATCCGGCGGGGGAGAGGCCTGGAAGAACACCTTCGCTGGGGTCTCCGTCGGGTTCGCGAACGCGTGGGGGCAGCCCGGCGGTACGACGACGACCGTGCCCGGGGTCGCCCGCACCACCCGGCGGCCCGAGCTCGACTCCCACCTCTGCCAGTGGTCGGGGGTCCGTACCCGGGGCTCGAAGGCCAGCACGTCCAGCTCGCCCTCCAGGACGTAGAACAGCTCCTCGCTGCGGGTGTGGACATGCGCGCCGACGTCGAAGCCGGGCGGCACGATCACCTCGAACGTGGACGCCATGCGCGAGTGGGAGCCGGTCACCTTGAACGTCACATGCTGTGCGGGCGTCCGTACGACGCGGCCATGGCCGGGCGGTACGAACAGTCCCTCCGCCGCCGCCACCCTGTCGGTCGTCGTCACGTTCCGTTCTTCCCGTTCTTGGAGACATGCCAGCGGCCCAGGGCCATCTCCGCCGTGATGCCCGGCCCGAAGCCGGCCAGCAGGCCCCGCGCCGTGTGATCGGCACCGCCCGCCTCGAAGAGGCGGCGCAACGCGTCCAGGACGACCGCGCTCGCGATGTTGCCGTACTCGGTCAGCGTGGCCCGGCTGAACCGGAACGCCTCCGGCGGCACCCGCAGGAACTTGCTCAGGTCGTCCAGGATTCGCGGACCGCCCGCGTGGATGATGTAGAAGTCCAGGTCGGAGGCGTTCCAGCCGTGCTGGCGCGCCAGTCCCTGGAGGGCCGGGGCGAGGGGTTCCATCGTGGTCGGCACCCGCTTGTCCAGCAGGAAGTGGAATCCGGTGGCCCGGACGTCGTACGCGATCCACTCCTCGGTCTTGGGGATCAGGTACGACCCGTTGCGCTCCAGCTTGACGCCGGTGCCGCCCTTGCCGCGGACGACGGCGGCCGCGATGCCGTCGCCGAAGAGGCCGTTGGACAGCAGCGAGCCGACGCCCAGATCGGTGGGCTGGTAGCACAGCGAACAGAACTCGCAGGCCACGATGAGCGCGTTGCCGTCCGGGTAGGCCCGGCAGAAGTCGTGCGCCCGGTTGATGGCGGCGCCGCCCGCGGCGCAGCCCAACTGGGCGATGGGTATCTGCCGCGTGTCGGATTCGAAGTCCATCGTGTTGATCAGCCACGCGGTCAGCGAGGGCATCATGAAGCCCGTGCACGACACGTAGATGATCACGTCGATGTCCGTGGTGAGGAGCTCGGCGTCGTCCAGCGCCCGCTGGACGACCGCGGGCACCCGGGCCTTCGCCTCGGCCTCGTAGCGGTTGTTGCGCTCCTCGAAGCCGGGGTGCTTCAGGGTCTCCTCGATGGGCTGCACGATGTGCCGGGTACGGACCCCGGTGTTCTCGATCAGCCGCAGCGCCAGCGGGAGTTGGGGGTGGTCCGCGTGGCGGGAGCGTGCCAGTTCGAGTGTCTCCTCCATCGTGATCACATACTCGGGAACGGAAACCGCGGGTCTGCACAGAGTGGCCATGGAGCGCGCCTTCTTTCGCCTTGGCGGGGGACTCGTCGTCCCCCGGCGGAAGGGGTTCACCCGTTTGAGGTGTTCACCCACGATCGCCCGGCGGGGCTGCGATATCTCGTCGGGTTACTCCGCTTCAGTGATGCACGCACAGTGACATTCCGGGCATGCTCGGTGAGTCGAACGAGTCGGAGGAGGAGCGTCGATGGCGCGCACGGCCAGGGAACTGCTGGAGGAGGCCGCCCGGAAGCTGGCCCCGGATCCGCACGCCAACCGGTTGCTTCCGCTGATCGCCCGGGGCGCGGCCCAGCCGACCACCCTCGCGGCGCTCGCGCTCGAACAGCGGGAGGTGATCGCCGCGGACCGCAGGGCGTTTGTGCATCTGTCCGAGCGCTCGCGGGACGCCCCCGCGAGCGCGGCCTTCTTCACCGCGCTTGCGGAGGGTGAGGCGGTGGCCCAGGATCGTCTGGGTGGCTTCGCCGCGGTGTGCCGGGCCGACGAGACCGCGAGCACCTACGAGCCGCCGGCGGACTGCCAGGGCTATCCGGCCTACGTGGCCTGGCTCGCCTTGAACGGGCAGCCGGCCGACGTCGTCCTGGCTCTGAGCGCCAACTTCGCGGCCTGGGGCGGCTACTGCGCGTCGATCGCGCAGGCGCTGCGCCGCCACTACGGCTTCGACGACGCGGCCTGCGGCTTCTTCGACTTCTTCGCGGACCCGTCACCGGGGCTGCACCGCAAGGCCGAGGAGGCCGTGCGGGAGGGCCTGGACACGGGTCGTCTGGACGAGGAGTGCGCCCATCGCTACGGCCGGCTGCTCCAAGGGTACGAGACCCGGTTCTGGCACGCCCTGTGGGAACTGGACGCGCGCACCTGACCGGTCCCCGGCGCCCTCGGCGGCCCGAGCCGGGGGCCGGGCCCGGGCGTCCCTGGGTGTCTGGCGATTCGCGCCGGATCAGCGCGCGGCGTCACGCGCAGGGGGGCACCTCCCGGCGGTAGCCGGGGGAGCATCGCAAGGCGGTGGATCCTCCGCGTACCGGACGTACGCGGGTGATCCGGCAACGCGGCGAGGTGCCGTGCCTGGGGGCACCTTCCAGCCGCCGGGCCGGCGGAGTCGCGCGCCCGGCGGGAATCGTCAGACACCCCCTAGGGCAAGGACCCGCTGCTGTGCGCGATGCACGCCACGTCGATCCGGTCCGCCAGCTTCGCCAGCTCGATGGTCAGCGCGGCCACCGTGTCCTCGTCGAGTCCGTCCTCGCCGGCCTCCACCAGGCGTACCCACCGGCCGCCCACCGTGCGCAGCAGCTTGCTGACGTCCGCGGCCGCCACCTGCAACGTGCCGTGGTCGTCGACGATCAGAGGCAGGGTCACTTCGCGGTTCACAGCAGGGATCGTAACCGCGGAACGCTCACGCCCCGTGCCACACGGTGGTGATGTTGCAGAACTCGCGGATTCCGTGCCCCGACAGCTCCCGGCCGTAGCCGGACCGCTTGACCCCGCCGAACGGGAACGCCGGATGAGACGCCGTCATCCCGTTGATGTACACACCACCAGCCTCAAGGTCCTGGACGAAACGGTCCACCTCGGTGCCGTTGTGCGTCCACACGTTCGAACTCAGTCCGAACGGCGAGTCGTTCGCGATCGCCACCGCCTCGTCGATGCCGGCCGCCCGGTAGAGCGTGGCGACCGGGCCGAACGCCTCCTCATGGTGGATGCGCATCTGCGGGGTGACATCGGCGAGGACGGTCGGCGGGTAGTACCAGCCGGGACCGTCCGGGCGTGCACCGCCGCACAGCACCGCCGCGCCCCGGGCGGCCGCGTCCTCGACCAGCTCCTCCACGTCGGCGCGGCCCTGCTGACTGGCCAGCGGCCCCACCTCGGTCTCCTCCTCCATCGGGTCGCCGACCCGCAGCGCCTCCATCCGGGCGGTGAACCGCTCGGCGAACGCGTCGAACACATCGGTGTGCACGATGAACCGCTTGGCGGCGATGCACGACTGCCCGTTGTTCTGCACCCGGGCCGTCACCGCCACCTCCGCTGCCCGCTCCACGTCCGCGGACGGCATCACGATGAACGGGTCGCTGCCACCCAGCTCCATGACCGTCTTCTTGATCTCGTCCCCGGCGACCGAGGCCACGGACCGGCCGGCCGGTTCGCTGCCGGTGAGGGTCGCGGCCTTGATCCTCGGGTCGCGCAGAATGCCCTCAACCGCGCCGGAGCCGACGAGCAGCGTCTGGAAACAGCCCTCGGCGAAGCCCGCCCGACGGAACAGGTCCTCCAGATAGAGCGCGGTCCGCGGCACGTTCGAGGCGTGCTTGAGCAGCCCCACGTTGCCCGCCATCAGCGCGGGCGCGGCGAAGCGGACCACCTGCCACAGCGGGAAGTTCCACGGCATCACGGCGAGGACCGGGCCGAGCGGCCGGTAGCGCACGATCACCCAGGCGGCGCCCGAGTCCTTCACGTCGTACTCGGCGGGCTCCTCGTCGGCGAGCAGCTCCTCGGCGTGCTGCGCGTACCAGCGCATCGCCTTGGCGCACTTCGCGGCCTCCGCGCGAGCCTGCCTGACCGGCTTGCCCATCTCGGTGGTCATCACCCGGGCGATCTCCTGCTCGTCCTCCTCCAGCAGGCCGGCCGCCCTGTTCATCCGCAGGGCCCGTTCGGCGAACGTGGTGGTGCGATGGGTGCGGAACGCGGCCTCGGCGGTGGCGAGCCTGCGCTCGATCTCCTCCTCGGCCAGGGCGTCGTACGTCTCGAGCGTCTCGCCGGTCGCCGGATTGACGGTGGCGATGGGCATGCTGACCTCCTGAGAACAGGCTGTGCTACGACCTTCCCGCGCGGCGGCCACCACCGCAACGCGGCTGCTGTGTCAGCCCGAGTGCTCCGCAAGCCGGTCGAGAAACGCGGCCTGTGCCGTCACGATCAGCTCACGGGCCCGGTCGAGGCCGAACCACTCCACCCGGTCCAGCTCGGGGAACTCCTGAAGGCGCCCCGAGCGCGGCGGCCACTCCATCGTGAAGGTGCCCGGGACGATCGACGCCGGGTCGAGGTCGGCCTCCAGGGCCCATGCCGTGACCACCTTGCCGCCCCGCTGCCGCACCTCGCCCAGCGGCACGGCCTCGCCGTCCGGCGGCGGCAGCCCCAGCTCCTCCCGGAACTCGCGGCGGGCGGCCTCCCAGGAGGGCTCCCCGGACTCGTACTCGCCCTTGGGCACGGTCCACGCCCCCTCCTCGCGGCGGGCGAAGAACGGGCCGCCCATATGGCCGAGCAGGACCTCCGGGCCGTGATCGGTGCGCCGGAAGAGCAGCAGTCCGGCGCTGCGCCCCGGCCGCCCGCTCATGGCACCACCCCGGGGTGCGCGGCCAGCAGGGTCTCCAACGTGTCGGCCTCCTCGGGCCGCTTGTCCTCGCGGTAGCGCACCACCCGGGCGAAGCGCAGGGTGACACCGGCCGGGTAGCGGGTGGACCGCTGGAGCCCGTCGTAGGCGATCTCGACGACGAGCTCGGGCCGTACGGTCACCACCCAGCCGTCGTCCTCCACCGCCAGTTCCCCGAGCCGCTCGGTCTGCCACGCGAGCATCGCGTCCGTCATGCCCTTGAACGTCTTGCCGAGCATCACGAAGGAGCCGTCCGGGGCGCGGGCTCCCAGATGCAGATTGGACAGCCTGCCGGTGCGGCGGCCGTGGCCCCGCTCGGCGGCCAGCACCACGAGGTCGAGGGTGTGCACGGGCTTGACCTTGAGCCAGGAGGCGCCGCGCCGCCCCGCGCTGTAGGGGGCGTCGAGGGCCTTGACCACCACGCCTTCATGACCGCGCGCCAGGGTCTCGGCGAGGAAGGCCTCCGCGGCGGCCGTGTCCGCGAGCCCCTCCACCACCGTGCGCCGCACCCGCATCGGCTTCGGTACGAGCCGGGCCAGCTCCGCGTGGCGGTCGGCGAAGGGCAGGTCCAGCAGGTCCCGGCCCTGAACCGACAGCGCGTCGAAGAAGACGGGGGAGACGGGAACGGCCGCGGCGGCGGTCGTCACGTCCACCCGGGAGCCGACCCGTCCGGCGGTCTCCTGGAAGGACCGCGGCCGTCCGTTCTCGTCGAGCGCGATGACCTCGCCGTCCAGGATGAACCGGTCGCCCGGCAGCCCCAGGGCCGCCGTCGTGATCTCCGGCAGCCGGGCGGTGATGTCGTCGAGGGTGCGGGTGTGGATGCGTACGTCGTCGCCGTCGCGGTGGACCTGGACGCGGATGCCGTCGAGCTTCTCCTCCACAGCGCACGCGCCGAGCTTCCCGATGGCCTCGGCGACGGACGGCGCGGTGTGCGCGAGCATCGGCAGCACCGGGCGGCCGACGGTGAGCCGGAAGGCGCCGAGGGCCTTCGGGCCCTCGGCGAGCAGGGCCCGCGCCACGACCTGGAGCGATCCGGCGAGCATGACGGCCCGCCGGACGTCCACGGGAGGGGCCCCCGTCGCCTCGGCCAGCCCCTCCACGGCGAGGGCGTCCAGCGCCCCCTGCCGCACCTCACCGGTCAGCAGCCCGGTCAGATACCGCTGCTCGTCCGCGGTGGCCGCCGCCAGCAACTCGCCGACCAGCCGCTTGCGCTCCGCCTGGGAGCCGCTGCCGGTGACCCCGCCGATCCGGCTCAGCCGGGCGTCCACGTCCCGCACGGTGAGCGTGGGCTCGGCGGCGGGCTCGATCCGCTGCCCGAGGAGCTTCCAGCCGATGCCGAGCCGCCCCTGCGGCAGCCGCCCGGCCAGATACGGGATGACGATCGGAACGTCGTCCGCGTCGGCGTCCCGGAACAGCCCGCCGAGCAGAGTGATCTTCCGGGACCGCGCCGAGGTGGCGGCCACCTCCCGGGACACACGGGCCAGCTGGGCGAGAAGCATGCAGTCATGGTGCACCGGGGGCGGCAGCTCTACACCCGGGCGACCGCATCCAGATCGGACATGAGCAGCTCCCCGTTGATCGCGGCCCCGGCCCGGTACCCGCGGCTGGCCGCGTTCACGATCTGCTCCGCGAAACCGGTGGCGTTGCCCGCCGCCCACAGACCGGGCACGGTCGTCAGTCCCCGCTCGTCGACCACCGGGTAGCTGCCGAACGGGGTCTCGCTCAGCTCGGCGCCCAGCCGCTCGAACAGCCCGGTGCGCGGGACGGCGCGGGGCGCGACGAACAGCACGGAGCGGTCGTGGACCGTGCCGTCCGCGAGCCGGACCCCGGTGAGCCGGTCCTCCTCGGCCACCAGCCCCGCGACCTCGCCGGACACCACACCGACCCCGGCCGCCGCGAGCCTGCGCAGATCGAGGTCGGACAGCTCCTCCTCGGCCACCGTGTGGAGGAACAGGGTCACGTCCTGCGACCACTGGGAGACCATCAGAGCCTGATGTACGCTCAGCGGGCTCGTCGCGAGCACCCCGAAAGGCCGGTCGCGCACCTCCCAGCCGTGGCAGTACGGGCAGTGCAGCACATCCCGACCGAACCGCTCGGCGACCCCGGGCACCGGGGGCAGCTCGTCCCGCAGACCGGTGGCGAGCACCAGCATGCGGGCGTGCACGGACCCCCCTCCCGCGAGCGTCACGTCGAACTCGCCGCCGGGGTCCCGGACGACGTCCGCCGCCCGGTCCCGGACCAGCTCCACGCCGTAGCGCGCGATCTCCTCGCGGCCCACCGCGAGGAGATCGGCGGGTGGCATGCCGTCCCGGGACAGATAGCCCTGCAGATGCGCGGCGGGCGCGTTGCGCGGTTCGCCCGCGTCGACGACGAGCGTGCGGCGCCGGGCCCGGCCCAGGACCAGCGCCGCCGACAGCCCGGCCGGCCCGCCTCCGACGACGACCACCTCGTACGTCCGGCTGTTCTTCTCGGTCATCGCGACCGTCATGGTGACCACCTCCGCCGGAACCGTCGCCCGGCCGCCACGGCATTGACAAACCTATTTGCCGGAACTGCAATGAGGTCCATGGGTACGGACGAGGTTCTCGCGGGTGTGGGCCCGAGGCTGCGACGGCTGCGCAAGGAGCGGGAGGTGACGCTCGCGGGGCTGTCGGAGGCGACCGGCATCTCCGTCAGCACGCTCTCGCGCCTGGAGTCGGGCCTGCGCAAGCCCAGCCTCGAACTGCTGCTGCCGATCGCGCAGGCCCACGAGGTGCCGCTCGACGAACTGGTCGGCGCCCCGCCGGTGCGGGACCCCCGGGTGCGCGGCGAGCCGATCGTCCGCTACGGCCGCACCCACTTGCCGCTCACCCGCCAGCCCGGGGGTCTTCAGGCCTTCAAGGTGGTCGAGCCGCAGCGCAGGCTCGATCCGGACCCGCGGACGCACGAGGGCTACGAGTGGCTGTATGTGCTCTCCGGCCGGCTCCGGCTCGTACTGGGCGAGCACGATGTGGTGCTGGTGGCCGGCGAGGCCGCCGAGTTCGACACCCGGGTGCCGCACTGGTTCGGCTCGACCGGGGAGGGTCCGGTCGAGTTCCTCAGCCTGTTCGGGCCCCAGGGCGAGCGGATGCACGTACGGGCGCGGCCCCGCCGGCCGTGACGCGGGCGACTGTTCCCTGATCGGCAAGCGACCGCTTAGTATGCGGTCGACCCGGTCAGCGAACACGACCAGCACAGCCCTCTGGAGGCCGCGCATGCAGGCATGGCAAGTGCACGAGAACGGTGAGCCGAGCGAGGTGATGCGACTCGCGGAGGTGGAGCCGCCCACGCCCGGCGACGGCCAGGTCCTGCTGAAGGTGCGGGCCGCGAACGTCAACTTCCCGGACGCCCTGCTGTGCCGCGGCCAGTACCAGATCACGCCGCCGCTGCCGTTCACACCGGGCGTCGAGATCTGCGCGCAGACCGAGGACGGACGGCGGGTGATCGCCAACCCGGTGCTGCCCCACGGAGGCTTCGCCGAGTACGCCGTCGCCGATGCAGCGGCCCTGCTGCCCGCCCCCGAGGCCCTCGACGACGCCGAGGCCGCGGCCCTGCACATCGGCTACCAGACGGGCTGGTTCGGTCTGCACCGCCGGGCCGGTCTGCAGGCCGGCGAGACACTGCTCGTCCACGCTGCCGCCGGAGGGGTCGGCAGCGCGGCCGTGCAGTTGGGCAAGGCCGCCGGCGCCACCGTCATCGGCGTCGTCGGCGGCGCCGACAAGGCCGCCGTGGCCCGCGAACTGGGCTGCGACGCCGTGATCGACCGCCGCGCCGAGGACGTCATCGCCGCCGTGAAGGAGGCCACCGGCGGCCGGGGCGCCGATGTGATCTACGACCCGGTGGGCGGTCAGGCCTACGCGCAGTCCGCGAAGGTCGTCGCCTTCGAGGGACGCATCGTCGTCGTGGGCTTCGCCAGCGGCCAGATCCCGAGCCCCGCGCTCAACCACGCCCTCGTCAAGAACTACTCCATCGTCGGGCTGCACTGGGGCCTGTACAACACCAAGAACCCGAAGCTGATCCAGCACTGCCACGAGCAGCTCACCGAGCTGGCCGCACAGGGTGCGATCAAGCCGCTGGTGAGCGAGCGGGTGCCGCTGGGCGAGGCCGCGGACGCCGTGCAGCGCGTCGCCGACGGCGTCACCACCGGCCGGATCGCCGTCGTACCGGAGAACGGAGCCGCCGTATGACCGACGCAGCCGAACTGCGCGAGCGCACCCGCTCGTTGCTGGCCGCCCACCCGCCCGCCGGCACCGACCGACTCGACTTCCTGCGGGCTCAGTTCGACGCCGGACTCGCCTGGGTGCACTACCCGGAGGGCCTCGGCGGCCTCGGCGCCTCGCGTTCGCTCCAGCCGGTCGTCGACGCCGAACTCCAGGCCGCGGGCGCGCCCGACAACGACCCGCGGCGCAACGGCATCGGCCTCGGCATGGCCGCGCCGACGATCCTGCGCTACGGCACCGAGGAACAGCAGCGCCGCTACCTCCGGCCCCTGTGGACGGGCGAGGAGGTGTGGTGCCAGCTGTTCAGCGAGCCCGGCGCGGGCTCCGACCTCGCGGCGCTCGGCACGCGTGCCGTTCGCGGCGAGTCGGGGGACTGGATCGTCAACGGGCAGAAGGTGTGGACCTCCGGCGCCCATCTCGCCCGCTGGGCCATCCTCATCGCCCGCACGGACCCGGACCTGCCCAAGCACCAGGGCATCACCTACTTCATCTGCGACATGACCGACCCCGGCGTCGAGGTCCGGCCGCTGCGGCAGATCACCGGTGAGGCCGAGTTCAACGAGGTGTTCCTCACCGACGTCCGCATCCCCGACGACCGCCGCCTCGGCGAGATCGGCGACGGCTGGCGTGTCGCACAGACCACCCTGATGAACGAGCGCGTCTCCATCGGCGGCATGCGGATCCCGCGTGAGGGCGGCATGATCAACCCGGTCGTGCGGACCTGGCGCGAGCGGCCCGAACTGCGCACCCCCGACCTGCATCAGCGGCTGCTGACGCTGTGGGTCGAGGCCGAGGTCGTCCGGCTCACCGGCGAACGGCTGCGCCAGCAGCTCGCCGCGGGCCAGCCCGGCCCCGAGGGCTCCGGCATGAAGCTCGCCTTCGCCCGCCTCAACCAGGAGATCAGCGGTCTGGAGGTGGAACTCCGCGGCGAGGAGGGCCTGTTCTACGACGACTGGACACTGCGCCGGCCCGAACTCGTCGACTTCACCGGCCGTGACGCGGGTTATCGCTATCTGCGCGCCAAGGGCAACAGCATCGAGGGCGGGACCAGCGAGGTCCTGCTGAACATCGTCGCCGAGCGTGTCCTGGGCCTGCCCGCCGAGCCGCGCACCGACAAGGACGTCGCGTGGAAGGACCTGTCCCGATGAACTCGCAGCCGACGCAGCCCGATCTGCTGTACTCGGAGGAGGAAGAGGCGCTGCGCGCCGCCGTCCGGGACCTCCTGACCGACCACTGCGACCCCGCGGGCGTCCTCGCCCGCGCCGAGTCGGACACCCCCCACGACCGCGCTCTGTGGAAGGCGCTCACGGAGGGCATGGGTCTCGCGGGGCTGCTGGTGCCGGAGTCCCTGGGCGGACAGGGCGCCTCGCACCGCGAGACGGCGGTCGTCCTCGAGGAGTTGGGGCGCGCGGTCGCCCCGGTGCCGTATCTGACGAGCGCCGTCGTGGCGACCGAGGCCCTGCTCGCCTGCGACGGCGACGAGGCCGCCGGTCTGCTGGCGGAGCTCGCGTCCGGCCGCAAGGTGGGCGCGCTCGCGGTCGGGCTCTCCGCCGGTCCCACGGGCGCCCCCGTCGCCGTACGGCCGGACGGCGGGCTGCTGCACGGGGAGGTGACCGCCGTCGCGGACGCGGCCGTCGCCGATGTGCTGCTCGTCCCCGCCGGGGACGGTGCCCTCTACGCGGTGGACGCGGCCGACGTGACCGTCACCCCGCATGTGTCCTTCGACCTCACCCGGCCGCTCGCGGCCGTCACCTTCGACGGGGCGCCGGGACGCCGGCTCACGGAGGACGCCGGGACGGCCGTGCGACGCGCCCTGCGCGCCGGGGCCGGACTGCTCGCCTCCGAACAACTCGGCCTCGCCGACTGGTGCCTGACCGAGACCGTGCGCTATCTCAAGGAGCGCAAGCAGTTCAACCGGCCCGTCGGCGGGTTCCAGGCGCTCAAGCACCGGCTCGCACAGCTGTGGCTGGAGGTCGTGGGTGTGCGGGCCGCCGCGCGCAACGCCGCCGACGCGCTCGCCACGGACAGCGCGGACGCCGACGTCGCGGTCGCCGTCGCCGCGGCCTACGCGGCCCCCGTCGCCGTGCACGCCGCCGAGGAGGCCGTCCAGTTGCACGGCGGGATCGGAATGACCTGGGAGCACCCGGTCCATCTGTATCTCAAGCGGGCGAAGGCGGATGTGACCGCCTACGGGAGTGCCGGACGCCACCGTGCGGCACTGGCCGAACTGGTTGACCTGCGGCCCGCGTTGTAGCCGGCCGCGCAACGGGCCCGTCGCCCCGTGGCGGCGGGCCGGTCGTGCGCCCGCCGCCCGGCGAAGATGAACCCCCGATTCCCAAAAGCCATGGGAGAACCACACGTTCGGGGGACACGTCAGCCGCCCGGACCAACCCTTCGCTACGCCACACTTGCGGCCGAAAGCCGCGTCATGGGCGTGGCGAAGGAGGGTGACGATGGCCGTTTCCATCTCTGTGGTGCTGTTGCTCCTGATCATTGCGGTGATCTACATCCGCAACGGCGCGCTGAAGATCTCCCATGCGCTGATCTGCATACTGCTCGGCTTCTTCCTGGCGAGTTCCAGCATGGCTCCGACGCTTCACCAGGGCCTCGCGGCGACGGCGCAGATCGTCAGCGGTCTGCGCCCCTGACCGTCGGAGAGCGACCGTCAGGGGCGACTGTTCCGAGCCGGACGTCAGGAGGCGGAGAAGACCCCGATTCCGTTGGCCACCGCGCGCTCGACGCCTCCGCTGGGGTGGTTGCGCACGGTCACCGCGCTCTCGCCCTCCAGCCGGGTGACCAGCGTCGTGGAGCCGCCGCCGTCCAGGTTGAAGCCGTCGGTGGCGCCCAGCCGCCGTAGCGTGGCGGCGAGTTCGGCGAGGGTGAGACCGTGGCGGTAGGCGGCCGCGCCGTCCAGTGCGAGAAGCAGCAGGCGCCGGCCGCCGTCCTCGATGCCCACCGCCGTCCGCACGGCGGACGTCCTGTCGTCGAGGCCGGCCGAGGGCACACCGCCCCGCAGGAGGGGGAAACCGCCGACGGCGAAGCGGTACGGGATGCCGGACGAGGCCGCCACCAGCCGCTGCCGCACCTGGATCGCCTCGCCCCTGTACAGGGTGCGCAAGTGCCGGGCGCCCGCCTCGCGGCCGACCAGCACGGTGGTGCCGGCGGCGACGGGACCGCCACCGGGCCGGGCGGCGGTCGCGACGACCCGGCCCTTTCTGACCGTCACCTCGTAGGTGTCGGTGCTGCACGGTGCGGCCCGGTCGGTGTCGGTGCCGCAGACCGCCCGCATCCGTGAGGCCGTGCCCCAGTCCGAGGTGTACGCCCCGATGGATCCCACCGGCAGCGCGTACTGATTCAGCCCGCGCAGGGCCAGCCGTCCGTAGGGCGTGCGCACCGAGCCGCTCAGGGACAGCCGGTCCAGCCGGGCTCTGCGGTCGGTGCCCACCCCGAGCACGTCCTGGGTGTCGGCACCCGGCGGCAGGGCGGGCCCGAAGCGCTGCCCGTTCGGGACGGCGGCCTTGAGCTCGTGCCCGCCCGCGATCGCCGGGCCGTCGCTGGCGCCGGTCGCCTCCACCCCCGGGTGCTGGGTCTCGGTGATGTCGAAGAAGTCGCCGTTGATCCCCGCGACCGCCCCGTGCGGGCCGGCGAGCCGCGAGACGGTGGCCCGGGCGGCGACGGCGCCCGGATAGAGCAGATCGACCCGCACATGGGGATCCCGCAGGTCGACGGTGATCAGATGTGCGTGGGCCGTCCCGTGGGCCGCGGGGATGTCGAACTGGCTGTACCGGACGCCGGGAGCGACCGTCCGGGCGCTCTGCACACCAGTGGCCGGCGCCGCCCCCACGAGGGCCGCACCGGCCAGTGCGCTCCATGCCAAGAGAGTTGTCAGTACCGTTCTGAGCCGTCTGTCGCGAGGCCTCATTGTTCCCCCTGATGTCTCGTCAACGTGCGCAGGACTCAGGGGAAGTGCAGCAGACGGCGGTGTCCCGTGGGGTGTATCAGGCGTCTACGACGCGAGAACGGATGAGAAAACGCACTCCTTCGGGTGCCTCCAGGGAGAAGCCGCTGCCCCGGCCGGCCACGACGTCGACGATCAGCCGGGTGTGGCTCCACACCTCGTACTGCTTCCTCGACATCCAGAAACCGACCGGCTCGTCGAACCCGG
The DNA here is from genome assembly GCF_042896945.1 of Streptomyces sp. NPDC001222. Classification (NCBI taxonomy): domain Bacteria; kingdom Bacillati; phylum Actinomycetota; class Actinomycetes; order Kitasatosporales; family Streptomycetaceae; genus Streptomyces; species Streptomyces sp. NPDC001222. The sequence continues at coordinate 34,494 of NZ_JBIAXT010000013.1, read as the reverse complement.
CGACCTCCAGCTCCGCGAGCAGGACGTCCGAGTCGCCGGTGCGGAACTCGCCCTCGGGGTAGCACATCGGGGCGCTGCCGTCGCAGCACCCGCCGGACTGGTGGAACATCAGCGGGCCGTGGGTCTCCCGCAGCCGGCGCACCAGTTCGGCGGCCGCGGGGGTCAGCTCCACGCGCGGGATCATGTCCATGGTCACCCGCACAGTCCAGCGCAGGGCACGTTGCAACGACGTTGCGCACATGGAGACGCCCGTCGCGTACGAGGTGGCGAGCTCGGGGGAGCGCGCCCACCGGGGCCGTGACGCGCCCCTGCCGCGACGCCTACCGGGACACCAGATCGCCTCGAACGGTCGCCACCACCATGGGGCGGGTTGCGGTGATGGTCACGCCCGCCACTGGGGCGGGCGCCGTCGGAAGGAGCCAGAAGGCATGTGCGGAATCGCCGGATGGGCCGACTTCGAGCGCGATATTTCCGCCGAGCGGCCGGTCGTACGAGCCATGACGGACACCCTGGCCTGCCGAGGGCCCGACGGGGACGGCGTCTGGGTGAGCGCCCACGCGGGCTTCGGGCACACCCGCAACGCGGTCATCGACATCCCCGGCGGCGGCCAGCCCATGGTCGTGGAGGAGGACGGACGGCTGCTCGCCGCCGTCACCTACAACGGGGAGATCTACAACTTCCGTGAGCTGCGCACCGAACTGGAGGCACGCGGCCACCGGTTCCGTACCCGCTGTGACACCGAGGTGGTGATCCGCGGGTACCTGGAGTGGGGCGAGAGGTGCGGGGAGCACTTCAACGGCATGTTCGCCTTCGGCGTCTGGGACGCCCGGAGCGAGGAACTCGTGCTGATCCGCGACCAGATGGGCATCAAGCCGCTGCTGTACAAGCTGACGCCCACCGGCATCGTCTTCGGTTCCGAGGCCAAGGCGCTGCTCGCCCACCCCGACATCGCCACCGTGGTGGACGGCGACGGGCTGCGCGAGCTGCTCGCCCAGACCAAGTCCCCGGGCACCTCGATCTACGCCGACATCCGCGAGGTGCTGCCCGGCAGCGTGCTCCGCTTCAGCCGCAGGGGAGTCAGCGAGCACCGCTACTGGGAGCTGACCGCCCGCCCACACACCGACGACCTGCCCACCACCGTCGCGCAGATCCGCGAGCGGCTGGAGGCCGTCGTCGCCCGGCAACTCGTCGCCGACGTACCGCGCGGCATCCTGCTCTCCGGCGGACTCGACTCCAGCGTGCTGACCGCGCTCGCCGCCCGCTGGGTCGCCGCGCACGACGAGCCGCGGCTGCGGACCTTCTCCCTCACCCTGACCGGTGCGGACGGCTTCCGCGCCGACGAGATGCGCGGCACCTCGGACGCCCCGTACGCGGCCGAGATGGCCCGGCATGTCGGCGCCCTGCACGAGGAGATCGCGCTGCCCGCCGCCGAACTCGCCGCCCCCGAGGTCCGGCTCGCCACCATCGTCACCCAGGACATGCCGACGATGTTCGGCGACATGGACGCCTCCGCCTATCTGCTGTCGAAGGCCGTGCGCGAGAAGGCCACCATGGTCCTGTCCGGCGAGACGGCGGACGAGGTGTTCGGCGGCTTCTCGTGGGTGCACAACGAGCAGGTCGTCTCGGCCGAGACATTCCCGTGGATGGCCATCATGCACGTCTTCGAGCCCACCCACCCCGGCCTCGGCCTCGGGCTGCTCGATCCGGGCCTGCTGCAGAAGCTCGACCTGCGCGGCTATGTGGCCCAGCGCTATCGCGAGGCCCTCGCGGACGTCCCCGTGCTGCCCGGCGAGGGCGCCCATGAGCGGCGGATGCGGGAGGTCATCCATCTGCATCTGACGCGCTGGCTGGGCGTGCTCCTGGACCGCAGCGACCGGCTCGGCATGGGCCCGGCCCTGGAGATGCGGGTGCCGTACTGCGACCACGAGTTCGTCGACTACGTCTTCAACACCCCCTGGGCGATGAAGAACCACGACGGCCGTGAGAAGAGCCTGCTGCGCTCGATCGCCGAGGACCTGGTCCCGGCGTCCGTCCTCGACCGGCAGAAGAGCCCCTACCCGGTCACCCAGGACCTCGGCTACCTCACCGAACTCTGCCGTCAGCTGCGCGATGTGCTCGCCGACCCGAACGCCCCCGTGCGGCCGTTCGTCAACCTCCCGGCCGCGCGCGCCGTCGCCGCCGACCCCCAGCAGGTCGCGGGCCGCCCCGGGGTCTGGGCGTGGATCTGCCGGCTGGACATCGAGATGCTCCTCAGCCTCAACATGTGGCTGGCGCACTACCGGGTGCAGGTGAACCTCTGATGTTCGGATACGGACACCCCCTCGTGCCCCGGCTGCCCGAACCGCCCGAGAGCGCCGAGGACTTCCTCCACGCCGTCGTCCGCGACGACATCGAGTTCGTCCTCGCCATGTTCGTCAACATCGACGGCAAGCCCTGCTGCAAACTCGTCCCCGCCGCGGCCGTCCCCGAGCTGCTCGAGGAGGGCCTCGGCTTCGCGGGCCACGCCGTCGGCGCCATCGGCCAGTCCCCGGCCGACCCCGACCTGGTGGCCGTACCGGACGTGTCCACGTACACCGTGCTGCCCTGGCGCACCGGCCTGGCCGCGGTCATGTGCGACCCGCACGTCGGCGGCGCCCCCTGGCCGTACGCCCCACGGGTGATCCTGCGGCGCCGGCTCGCCGCGCTCGCGGACCGGGGCATGCAGTTCAAGGTCGGCGCCGAACCGGAGTACTTCCTCGTCCGGCGCACCCCCGACGGGGGCATCGCGGTCGCCGACGACGAGGACACCGCGGAACTGCCGTGCTACGACGCCCGCGGACTCGGCCGCTCCCTCGACCATGTCGCGGCCGTCAGCCGGGCCCTGACCGCGCTCGGCTGGGGCAACTACTCCAACGACCACGAGGACGCGAACGGGCAGTTCGAGCACGACTTCGCGTACGCGGACGCGCTCGTCACCGCCGACCGTGTGATCCTCTTCCGCTATCTGGTGCAGATGCTGGCCCGCGAGGCGGGACTGCTCGCGACCTTCATGCCGAAGCCCTTCGGCCGTCTCACCGGCAGCGGACTGCATCTGCACATGAGCCTGTGGGACCGCGCCTCCGGCACCGAGCTCTTCCGCGGTGCCAACGACGCCCGGGGCCTCGGGATGTCCGACCTCGGGTACTCGTTCATCGGCGGGGTGCTCGCGCACGCGCCCGGGGTCGTCGGCTTCGGCTGCCCCACGGTCAACTCCTACAAGCGGCTCGCGGCGCGGGACGCGACCGCCTCCGGCTCCAGCTGGGCGCCGACCTGGGCGACGTACGGCGGGAACAACCGCACCCAGATGCTCCGGGTGCCCGCGCCGGGCCGGGTGGAGGCGCGGTGCGTCGACTCCTCCGCCAACCCCTATCTGGCCATGACCGCGCTGCTCGCGGCCGGTCTCGACGGTATCGACCATGGGATGGACCCGGGGGCGCCCAACGAGGCGAACCTGGAGCGCGACGGAGGCCGGGGCGGCGCTCCCGCGCACTCCGCGCTCCCCGCGACCCTGGCCGACGCGGCTGCCGCCGTCAGCGCCGACCCTGTTCTCAGGGAGGCCTTCGGTAAGGTGTCGGGCGGCGAATTCGTCGACTACTACGCCCAGTTGAAGCAGAGCGAGTTCGACACGTACCACCGGCGGGTCGGGGACTGGGAGATCGAGCAGTACCTCACCGCGTTCTGACGGCACACCGGTCGTCCGTACGCCTTCCCGTCATCCGAACCGTCCCGTGCGCCCCGGTCCCGCGCCTCCCGCGCGGGGCCGGGGCCACGACGCGTGAAGCCGGCCGCCTGCCCGCGCCGGCCCCTGAACGGCCCCGACCACCGCAAGGAGTCACGCATGTCCGAAGGATTCCAGCTGGACGCCGAGGGGAAGATCACCGCGGCGACCTCCTTCCTCATGATCCACCACGCGTTACGGCGCGACGCCGTCCGCTTCCCCCACGCCCTGGCCGCCCTGAACCCGCACGACGCCGAGCAGGCGCAGCGGCTTGCCGGACACTGGAAGCTCTACCACTGGGCGCTCGCCGACCACAGCGAGAACGAGGACGACAGCCTCTTCCCGCTGGTCACCTCGCGCGCCGGGGAACTCGCGCCGGTCATGGTCGAGTTGGAGAAGGACCACGCGGACCTCGACCGCGAACTCGAGGAGATCACCCGGCAGATGGAGCGGCTGCCGGAGGCCGATGCGATCGAGGCGGCCCGGGCCGCGACCGAGCGTCTGCACACGCATCTCGAGCGGCATCTCGCGCTGGAGGAGAAGCACATCGTGCCGGTCCTGGTGGACCGGGTCCGGCCCGAGGAGATCGCCGGCGGCCAGGGCGGCGGGGGCCGCGGCCAGAGCGGCGGCCCCGGCGGCGGACCCCAGGGCCCGGGCGGCGGACCCCAGGGCCCGGGCGGTGGGCCCCAGGGCCCGGGCGGCGCGCAGGACGGTGACGGCGGCGCGTACCGGCCGCCGACCTGGCTGGTCTCGGCCTGGACGGACGAGGGCCTGGACCGGGCCGTGACCGAGGCGGTGCTCGCCGCGCTTCCCCCGAAGTTCCAGCAGCAGATGGGCGCAGCCCTCGTCGGCTGGCGCACCGACTACCACCGGCTCGTCGCCGAGGTCTGGCGCGACGTCCCCGCCGACCTGGCACCCGAGGCACCCTGACCCTGGGCACGAGAACGCGGGCCGGGCCGTCACGGGAGGACGGTCCGGCCCGCGTCGTGGATGACGGCGGCGCCCGTGGCTCAGTACGCCAGGGAGCGGTGGACCGCGTCCACCACCCGTTCCAGCTCCGGAAGGTAGGCCTCCTCCAGACGCGACGGCGGGTACGGGGTGTCGTACCCCGTCACCCGGAGCGTCGGTGCCTGGAGGGCGTAGAAGCAGCGCTCGCCGATCGACGCGGCGAGCTCCGCGCCCGGGCCGAGGAAGCCCGGCGCCTCGTGCACCACGACCAGCCGGCCTGTCCGTGCCACCGACGCGGCGACCGTGTCCGTGTCCAGCGGGGAGAGCGAGCGCAGATCGATCACCTCCGCACTGCGCCCCTCCTGGGCGGCGGCCGTCGCCGCGTCCAGACAGACGCGCACGGTGGGGCCGTAGCCGACGAGGGTGACGTCACGGCCCGGCCGGGCCACCCGTGCCGTGTGCAGCGGCAGGGGGGCGCCGGCCCCGGGGTCGAACTCCTCCCGGTCCCAGTAGCGGCGCTTGGGCTCCAGGAAGATCACCGGGTCGTCGCAGGCGACGGACTGCTGGATCATCCAGTACGCGTCGGCCGGACTCGCCGGTGAGACCACCCTCAGGCCCGCGGTGTGCGCGAAGTACGCCTCGGGGGACTCGCTGTGGTGCTCCACCGCGCCGATGCCCCCGCCGTAGGGGATCCGCACGACGACCGGCATCGAGACCCGTCCGCGCGTCCGGGTGCGGATCTTGGCGAGCTGGGAGACGATCTGGTCGAACGCGGGGTAGGCGAACCCGTCGAACTGGATCTCGCAGACCGGCCGGTACCCCCGGAAGGCCAGACCCACCGCGGTGCCGACGATGCCCGACTCGGCGAGCGGGGTGTCGACGACGCGGTCCTCCCCGAAGTCCTTGTGCAGCCCGTCGGTGATCCGGAAGACACCGCCGAGCCGTCCCACGTCCTCACCCATCACGAGGACCTTCCGGTCGCCCTCGAGTGCCTTGCGCAGCCCCAGGTTGAGCGCCTGGGCCAGGGTCGTCGCTGTCATGCCGGTCCTCCGCTCGGTCAGGATGCGTCCTCGAACTGGGCCTGGAAGGCGGTGAACTCCTCGCGCTGGGCGTCGAGGAGCGCGTGCGGGCCGGCGTAGACATGGTCGAAGATAGCCGTCGCGGGCGGGTCCGGCATCGCCCGGCAGCCGCCGCGCACCCGAACCGCCAGTGCCCCTGCCTCCTCGTCGATCTCCTTGAAGAAACCGGCGTCGGCCCGCCCGGTGGTCTCCAGATACGCCCGCAGCCGGACCAGGGGGTCCTGGGCCGCCCAGTCCTCCACCTCCTCGCCCGAGCGATAGCGTGTCGCGTCGTCGGACGTGGTGTGCGGGGCCATCCGGTAGGTGACCGCCTCGACCAGCACCGGTCCCGCCCCGGAGCGGGCGTGCTCCAGCGCGCCCCGGGCCACCGCCAGACAGGCCAGGACGTCGTTGCCGTCGACCCGGATCCCGGGGAAGCCGAAGCCAAGGGCCCGCCGGTACAGGGGCACCCGGGTCTGCCGCTCCAGGGGTTCGGAGATCGCCCACTGGTTGTTCTGGCAGTAGAAGACCACGGGGGCGCCGTAGACCGAGGCGAAGGTGAAGGCCTCGTTCACGTCGCCCTGACTGGTCGCGCCGTCGCCGAAGCACACCAGGACCGCGCCGTCCGCCCCGTCCCGCTGCATGCCCATCGCGTAGCCGACGCCGTGCGGGGCGTGTCCGCCCACCACCACCTGGTAGTTGGCCATGCCCGCCCGGTACGGGTCCCAGCAGCCGTGGGCGGTGCCCCGCCAGAAGCCGAGCATCCCCACCGGGTCCACCCCCCGGCACCAGGCGATGCCGTGCTCCCGGTAACTGGAGAAGACGAAGTCCCGCAGGTCCAGGGCCCGGCCCGCGCCGATCTGGGCCGCCTCCTGGCCGAGCAGGGAGGCCCACAGGCCGAGTTCGCCCTGTCGTTGCAGAGTGGTCGCCTCCGCGTCGAACCGCCGCAGAAGCACCATGTCCCGGTACAGCGACCGCTCCTCCTCGGCGGACAGTTCGAGGGGCCACCGGGGGTCCTCGTCCCTGCGGCCCTCGGGGTCCAGGAGCTGTACCGGAGGCGGCTCGTCCGCCGGTCCGGGCAAGCCCGTTGTGATCATGTTCCGTCCTTTCGGCTGGGAGCGGGTCCGGTCGGGGCGCTCACCGGTGGATGCGGCGGGCCGCGCTGACCATGGCGGCGAGCGAGGCACGCACCAGGTCGGCGTCGATCCCCACCCCCCACGCCGTGCGCCCGTCCGCCGCGCACTCCACATACGCGGCGGCACGCGCGTCACCGCCGGGCGCCAGCGCGTGCTCGGCGTAGTCCAGGACCCGCAGCGGCAGCCCGGCCCCGGCCAGAGCCCGGGCGCAGGCGTCGACGGGACCGGTGCCCGTGCCCGTCAACTCCCGTACGGCACCGGCGAGACGTACCCGGACGGTGAGCGTCACCCCTCCGTCCGGTTCGGTGAGCAGATGGTGGGCGAGCAGTTCCAGCCCCGAGGCGCCCGGATCGCGCCCCGGCAGATACTCGGCGGTGAAGGCCGCCCAGATCTCGGCCGGGGTGACCTCGCCACCCGCCGTGTCGGTGTGCGACTGGATCACCCGGGAGAACTCGATCTGCATCCGCCGCGGCAGCCTGAGGCGGTGCTCGGTGCGCAGCACATGCGCCACCCCGCCCTTGCCGGACTGGCTGTTGACCCGGATGACCGCCTCGTAGCTGCGGCCCACGTCACGCGGGTCGATCGGCAGATAGGGCACCGCCCACGCCAGTCGCTCCACCGGTGTGCCGGTCGTCGCGGCCGTGCGCTCCATCGCCGCGAACCCCTTGGCGATGGCGTCCTGGTGCGAGCCGGAGAACGACGTGTAGACGAGGTCGCCCGCGTACGGATGGCGCGGCGGCACCGGCAGCTGGGTGCACTCCTCGGCGACCCGGCGGATCTCGTCGATCCGGGAGAAGTCGATCCGCGGGTCGATCCCATGGCTGAAGAGGTTCAGCCCCAGGGTCACCAGGTCCACGTTCCCGGTGCGTTCGCCCTGTCCGAACAGACAGCCCTCCACCCGGTCCGCGCCGGCCAGCACCGCCAGCTCAGCCGCGGCGACCGCGGTGCCCCGGTCGTTGTGCGGGTGCACCGACAGGCATACCCACGCGCGCCGGGAGAGATGACGGCTCATCCACTCGACCTGGTCGGCGTAGAGGTTCGGGGTGGCGCGCTCGACGGTCGCGGGCAGATTGAGGATGATCTCCCGGCCGGGGCCCGGCTGCCAGACGTCCATCACCGCCTCGCAGATCTCCAGCGCGAAGTCGGGTTCGGTGTCGGTGAACAGCTCCGGCGAGTACTCGAAGCCCAACTCGGTCTCGGGGCCGAGGACCTTGTCCGCGTACGCCATCACCTGCCGGGTGCCCTCCACGGCGATCCCGGTGCAGCCGGCCCGGTCGGTGCCGAAGACGACCTGCCGGAACAACGGGGAGGTCGCGTTGTACAGGTGCACGGTCGCCCGGTGCGCCCCGGCCACCGACTCCAGCGTGCGGGCGATCAGCTCCTCGCGGGCCTGGGTGAGGACGGAGACGGTCACGTCCTCGGGGATGGCCGCGTCCTTCACGAGGGAGCGCACGAAGTCGAAGTCGGCGCGACTCGCGGCCGGGAAGCCGACCTCGATCTCCTTGTAGCCCATCGCCACCAGCAGGTCGAACATCCGGCGCTTGCGGGTCAGGCCCATCGGGTCGATCAGTGCCTGGTTGCCGTCGCGCAGGTCCGTGGAGAGCCAGCGCGGTGCGGTGCGGGCCGTGCGCGACGGCCAGCTGCGGTCCGGCAGCTCCACCGTCGTGGGCGGCCGGTAGCGGTGGGCCGGCAGGGGACCGGGCCGCTGTCGGTCGGTCATGTCAGTGCTCCTTCGAGGTCACACGGCCACCCAGGCCACCGCGATCGCGTTCAGGGCCAGCCCCAGGAGCGCCAGCACCGTCCGCAGGTGGTGCCAGCCGCGCCACAGCGGCCGGGGGTCCTGCCAGCCCGCCGGGATGGTTCCGGCGTCGACGAGGGCGACCTGGCGGTTGATGGGGACGTTGCACGCCCGGGAGATCACGGAGACCCCGAGCAGCAGCACCCCGGACAGCGCGAACAGCACCTGGATCCAGGCCCGGTCCACCAGCACGGCCAGCACCCAGTCCCCGAGGATCGAGGTGATCACGATGATCGGCATCATCGGGTCGTAGTTGCGGCCGAGCAGTTTGTGCACCTCCACATAGCGGTCGACGGGCAGGTCCATGGCCATCGGGATGACGCTGACGGCCACGGCGAAGAAGACCCCGGAGACGATGCCGCTTCCCAGCAGCACCAGCACGCTCAGTCCATGGGTGAAGAAGGTGCTCAACGTCTTTCGCCTCCTACGCGTCTTTCGCCTCCTGGGTGCGGCAAGCGCCAGCCACCCTGGCAACGCCCGCTGGTGGGCCTCTAGGACCCGCCTGAACGCCAGGCCGGCCCGCCGTCCGGCCACCTCCGCGTCCGGGGGCCGTACCTGCGCTTCCTTCAGTCGTGCTCGATGTCCCGTAGAGCCGCTTTGGAGACCATCGCCGCACGGTCGCCGTCCGCGGGCGGCCCGGACCGCGGCAGGCCCGGGCCGGGTCCGCGCCGGGCGGGGCCGACGTACCCGAGGGAGAGGAAAGAGCGTGTTGCGAGCCAGTTGCCGCCAGGAGCCACGCTTCGGCCGCATCATCGGGGTCGGGGGCTACCGACCGCAGCGGGTCGTGGACAACGGTGAGATCTGCCGGTCCATCGACTCCAGCGAGGAGTGGATCGAGACCAGGTCGGGGATACGGCGCCGCCACTTCGCCACGCGCGAGGAGACCCACGCCGTGATGGGCGCAGCGGCGGCCGAGAAGGCCATCGCCGCGGCGGGACTCGATCCGCTGGACATCGGCTGCGTCATCGTGGCCACCACGACCAATCTGGTCTCGCTGCCCTCCGTCGCGGTGGACGTCGCCCACCGGGTGGGTGCGCGCCGGGCGGGCGCGTTCGACCTGAACGCGGCCTGCGCCGGGTTCTGTTACGCGGTCGGCACCGCCTCGGCGATGATCCGCGGCGGGGAGGCCGACCATGTCCTCGTGGTCGGGGCCGAGCGGCTGACGGACCTGGTGGACCCGACGGACCGGCAGATCGCCTTTCTGCTCGCCGACGGGGCCGGAGCCGCGGTCATCGGACCGTCCGAGGAGCCCGGGATCGGGCCAGTGGTCTGGGGAGCGGACGGCGACCAGCTGGAGGCCGTGGTCATGACCCGTTCCTGGGGCGACTACCGGCATGACGTCGCGGGCCCGCCGCCGGTGATGAGGATGGACGGACGGCGCGTCTTCCGCTGGGCGGTCGACGAGATGGTGAACACCGCCCGCGAGGCGATGAGCGCGGCCGGGGTGACGGCCGACGACCTCGCCGCCTTCATCCCGCACCAGGCCAACATGCGCATCACCGAGGTCCTCGCCAAGGAACTGGCGCTGCCCGCCCATGTCGTGGTGGCGGACGACATCGTCACCACCGGCAACACCAGTTCGGCGTCCATTCCGCTCGCCATGGAGCACATGCTCACCGGCGGTCAGGCCGCGAGCGGGGACCTCGCGCTGCTCATCGGCTTCGGAGCGGGCCTCACCTACGCGGCCCAGGTGGTGCGGCTGCCATGAGCGGACGCCCGCAACACCCGGATGCCGTGGCCGGTGCCACCACCGACGCGGGGATCCCCGTGGATGCCGTGTACACCCCCGAGCGTCATCCGGTGCGTACCCCCGAGCCACCGGGCGAGCCGCCGTTCACCCGCGGGGTACGCCCGCTGATGTACCGCGAGCGGCCGTGGGCCGTGCGCCAGCTGGCCGGGTTCGGCACACCGGAGGACACCAACCGGCGGCTGCGGCTGCTCCTGGAACACGGGGCCACGGCCGTCAACACCGTCTTCGACTTCCCCACCAACCGCGGCTACGACAGCGACGCGCCCCTGGCCCGGGCGGACGCGGGCCAGGGCGGGGTCGCCGTCGACAGCGTGGAGGACATGCTCGCGCTCTACGCCGGGATCCCGCTGGACCAGGTGAGCGTGTCGATCGTGGTCTCCCACCCGGTCGCCGCCGGTGTGGCCCTGGCCATGTACCTGGTGGCCGCCGAACGCCGCGGCTACCGGCCGGAGTCCCTCGCCGGCACCCTGCAGAACGACTTCATGATGGAGACGGTGGTCCTGACCGCGCCGAGCGTGCTGGAGCCCGCCTTCGCCTTCCGGCTGTCCACCGACGTCGTCGAGTACTGCCTGGAGCATGTGCCCCGCTGGAACGCGATCAGCTACACCGGCTACAACTACCGCGAGGCCGGCGCCGACGCCGTGCAGGAGGCCGCGCTGGTCGTGGCGCACGCGGTCGCCACCGCGGAGGAGATGGTCCGGCGAGGCCATCCCGTGGACTCCTTCGCGAGCCGGCTGACCGCGTTCTTCAGCGCGGACAACGACTTCTTCGAGGAGATCGCCAAGTACCGTGCGGCGCGGCGCGTCTACGCCAGGGTGTTCGCCGAACGCCTCGGCGCCCGGGAGCCCCGCAGCCGGATGCTGCGCTACCACGTGCAGACCGCAGGCTCCGCGCTCACCGCGCAGCAGCCCCTGAACAACGTGACCCGGGCCGCGTACCACGCGCTCGCGGCCGTGCTCGGCGGCGCCCAGTCGCTGCACGTCAGCGCCTACGACGAGGCCCTGTCCATTCCCTCGGAGAGCGCGGCGCTGACCGCCCTGCACACTCAGCACATCCTGCGCCACGAGACCGGGGTCGACCGCACGGCGGACCCGCTCGCGGGCAGCCACTACGTGGAGAGCCTCACGGACGCGGTCGAGGAACGGGTGTGCGAACTGCTCGCGCGGATCGACGCGTTGGGCGGTCTGGTGGCCGCCGTGGAACAGGGCTGGGTGCACAAGCACCTGCTCGCCAACGCCTACGACCGCCAGCTCGCGATCGACGACGGCACCCGCACCGTGGTCGGCGTCAACCGCTTCCGCTCCGACGAGCCGCTGCACATCGACCCGTTCCGGGTACCAGCGACCCTGGAGCCGCAGCAGGACAAGCTGCGCCGGCTGCGCGCCGGCCGGGACGGGGCGCGGGTCAGGGCGGCGCTGGACGAGCTCCGCGCCGCGGCCGCCTCGGACCGCAACACCATGCCGCCCCTGCTGGACGCCGTGCGGGCCGGGGCGACGCTCGGGGAGTGCTCGGAGGTCTTCCGCGTCCTCCACGGCGGCTGGCGGCAGCCGCTCATCTGACCGTACCGGGCGGCGGCCGTCCGCCGATCGCAGTCTTCGAACACCCCCGTCCCGAACCGCCGTTGTCTTCGCACCGGCGTTCCGCAGCGATATGAGGAGAGCCAAGTGGACCGCATTCGCGTCGTGATGGCCAAGCCCGGCCTCGACTCCCACTACCGGGGGACCATGGTCGTCAGCCGCTATCTGGTGCAGCAGGGCATGGAGGTCGTCTACGTCGGCAACCAGACGGCCGAGCAGATCGTACGCACCGTACTGACCGAGGACGCCCACGTGCTCGGGCTGTCGAGCCTCTCGGGCAACCATCTGGCGACCGTGCCGCCCATTCTGGCCGGACTGCGTTCCTCCGGACTGCACGACGTGCTGGTCGTCCTTGGCGGAATTGTACCGTCCGCCGATGCGGAGGTGTTGCGCGCGGCCGGGGTGCACGAGATCTTCGGACCGGGAAGTGAGCTGGTCACCATCGCGCGGACGATCAGGGACGGGGTCGCGCGACGCGCGGCCCAGGAGGCTCCCGCCGTTACCGAAGGTATCGCGATGGCCTGAGATGGCCTTTAGAACGCTTCCAGACAACGGTGTTTCGATCGAGCTGCCTGGCCGGTCCGGACCGGATCCGCGTCCGCATCCGCATCCATCCGGGCACCGGGAGCGAGACGTACACCGACGGGAGGCACGGGCCACATGAAGCACCTCGGGGGTCGGGCGGAGCGTGGCGGTGGCGCGGCGGAGTCCTCGGGCGCCGCCGAGCCACGGCTGTTCATCTGGTCGGCGCCGGACGAGAAGGGAGAAACGGTCCTTCGGGAGGAGCTCGCCGCCTGGCTGCAGAAGACGGCGCCCGAGAAGTTCGGCGACACCGCCGACGCCACGGTCCGCCGCTTCGGCGGAGCCCGCACCTCGCACCACACCGTGCGCGGCGCGGTGGTGGCGCGGGACGCCGAGCGCGCGGTCGCCCTGCTGCGCTCGGCCCGTTCACAAGCCCGCACCCGCAGGGGCGCCGGGCCGCGCCCGGTCGCCCTGCTCTTCCCGGGACACGGCTCCCAGCAGCCCCGGATGGGGGCCGGGTTGTACCGCCGGGACCCCGCGTTCACCGCGGCCATGGACGAGTTCTTCGCCGGCTACGAGGCCGCCGGGGGCAAGCCGCTGACCGAGGAGTGGCTCGCCGAGGACCCGAGTGTCTCCATCGACTCCGGCGAGCTGGGCCAGCCGCTGCTGTACGCGGTCGGCCTGGCGCTGGCCCGGATGCTGGAGAGCTGGGGCCCGAGGCCGACGGCCCTGCTCGGGCACAGCATCGGTGAGCTGGCGGCGGCCACCGTCTCGGGTGTGCTCGGGGCGGACGACGGGGCGCGGCTGATGGCCGCGCGGTCCCACACCTATGCGCCGGTTCCGGCCGGCGGACTGCTCGCCGTCGCCGCATCCGTCGAGGAACTCGCCCCCTACGCGGTGGGCGAGGTGAGCGTGGCGGTCGTCAACGGGCCCCGGCAGACGGTGCTGGGCGCACCCGAGGGCCAACTGGCGGAGGTGGAGCGGAGGCTGCGCACGGACGGCTTCCTCGCCCGGCGCGCCCGCATCCCCCAGCCCTTCCACACCCCGCACGCCCTCGTCGCGGCCGAGCTGTTCGAACCGGCCTTCTCGGACGTGCGGTTGACGCCGCCCGTGGTACCGCTCTACTCGTCGGCCACCGGGGCCCGGGTGAGCGAGGAGGAGGCGACCCGGCCGCGGTTCTGGGCGCGCCAGATGTCCGACCCGGTGTTCTTCGGTCCGGCCCTCGACACCCTGCTCTCCGACGACGAGGTCCTGCTGGTCGAGGCCGGTCCCGGCCGGGCCCTGACCACCCTGGCCCTGCGCCATCCCGCGGTCGCGCGGGGCGACAGCGACGCGGTCGCCCTGCTGCCCGCGAGAGGAGACGCCACCGGGAGCGCGGATCGCGAGGAGGCCCTCTGGGTCGCGGCCCGGCTGTGGACGGAGGGCCACTCCCTCGACTGGCGGGCGGTTAATGCCATGGCAAAATTCCGACTGCCGGTTTGAAAGTACTTCCTCCCTTTACTCAGGCCCTCTTGAGCGGTTGTTTTCCGTATGGATAGCCTGCGGAGTCGAATCTCCGTGGTTACCGGACGGTAGCGCTCTTCTGTGTCTGCTTTTTCGTCAGGAAATGTGGTTCAACGTTCATGAATCCCGTTACCGCTGCTGTGAACACGGCACGTCCCGCGGAAGTTGAGTGCGGCTCAGTGTCGGGAATGGATCATCCAATCCGGATGGGGGAAACATGGAGTTCGCGGTGCTGGGCACGTTGATGGCCAGAGAAGGGGACGTCGACTGCACTCCCAGTGCACCCAAACTGCGCAGAGTGCTGGCGACTCTGCTGCTGCGCGCCAACAAGCTGGTCCTCACGGAGACGCTGGCCGAGGAGCTCTGGCAGCACAACCCGCCGCCCACCGCGATGGCGACCCTTCAGACGTATGTCTATCAGTTGCGCAAATCCCTGGGGGCCGACGGTCGTGATCGGGAAGGAATGATTCGAACCCGAACCGACCCTTCCGGATATGTGCTGAACGTCGACCCCGAAAAAGTCGACCTAGTACGCTTCCGCACCCTGCTGGGTCAAGGCCGACGCGCCCTGGAGGAACATCGTCCGGAAAGGGCCTCCGATCTTCTCCACCGGGCACTGTCCCTGTGGCAGGGGCCGGTATTCGGAGGCGTCCGCAGCGGCCCCGTGCTCGAAGGGCACGCGGCGTACCTGGAGGAGGAGCGGATGAACGCCCTGGAGCTGCGGATCGACGCCGACCTGCGGATCGGCCGGCACCGGGAACTCGTCTCCGAGCTGAAGTCGCTCACGGTCACCCATCCCCTCCACGAGTGGTTCCAGAGCCGATTAATGATCGCTCTGCACCTGTCGTCCCGGCGGGGCGAGGCCCTGGAGACCTTCCACCGCTACCGTCACGTCCTTCAGGAGGAGCTCGGCCTCGAGCCCAACCACGAGATACAGCAGGTCCAGAGGGACATACTCAACTGCGAGCCGACGAGCTGGTACGGGATAGACCGCGTCTACCCCTCCGTACGCTGAACCGCAGATCGCTCACTCGCTCACTCACGATCCGCCGCAGCACGGCAACGTCCCCACGCCGCCCGTGCCTCGCACGGGACACCCCTGCAGACGCGAAGGCCCGCAGCCGCCCCAGGCGCGGGCCTTCTGGCGTGCCTGCACCCCCGTCAGAACCGTTCCACCAGCAGCTCCCAGGCCCGGCGTTCGGCCTCGGTGAGCAGGGTGTCCGGCGGCGGCGCCGACAGGGGTGCGGGCGCCGGCCGCAGCGGGGCCCGGTGGCCGCGTCGTGCGCGGGAAGCCTTGCTGATCAGAGCCGCGAGATGGGCGGGCGGCACCGCGCCGTGGTACGCCCCGAGCATGATCAGCCCGTCGACGGCGGCCCGCCCCACGCTCCGCAGGGCGCGCACCAGCCGGCGAGGGCCGGGAATCGGCAGCATGGCAGGTCCTCCGATGGACGTGCGGAAGCCGGGGCGGGGTGACGGATCATCACCTCCGCCCCGGGAGCGGGGAGTTCTCAGTAGGTCGCGCGGACCGCGTACATGTCCCAGGGACGGCGGGTACGGTCCTGATAGGGCCGCAGTCCAGCCGTCTGGCCCTTGTGTTCGGGGCCCTCGTCCCAGGCGTGGAAGGCCTCGAAGCTCTCCCACTCGCTCATCACCGCGAACGCGTCGTCCTCGATCAGCGAGTGCAGCAACTCGTTGCCGAGCAGCCCCGGGGTGTCCGCGAGGGTCTTGCTGATCTCGTGGTACGCCCGCTCGATGACCTCCGGTCCCTCCGCGGGTGCCCGGCAGAACAGCAGGATGCGGATCCGGTCGCTCACCCGGTCACCGCCCGCGGCTTGTCCAGCGCGTGCACCACCGTCATGGTCCACATGGCACCGCCTAAGCGGTACGGGTGCAGCCTGGTGCGGTGCTCCAGGTGCTGGTCGCTCTGCTCGAACTCGCGGAAGCTCGGCTCGTCCACCCACTCGCTGAGGATGTAGTAGACGTGCTCGTCCTCGTCGCTCCGCATCAGCCACTGGCCCAGGTTGGCGGGGTGCCCGGTGACCCCGGTCCCCACCTCCAGCCAGGTGCGCTCGAAGTCCTCCGCCATACCGGGCTTGATCTCGGCCCGCAGCAGGACCCGGAAGCTTCCGGTCGCCATGGCTCAGATCCCCCCGTCGACGTGCAGCGTCTCGCCGGTGACGTACGCCGACAGATCGCTCGCCAGGAACAGCACGGCACCGGCGATCTCGTCGGGGCGGCCCAGCCGGCCCATGCCGGTCAGGCCCCGGTAACGGGTCTGGACGCGTTCCAGCTCCTCCGGGGACGCCTTCTCGAACTCCTCGGTCTCGATGACACCGGGGGCGACCAGATTGACCCGGATGCCCTTCGGGCCCAGCTCCTTCATCAGCGAGCGGGTCAGCCCGATCAGCCCGGCCTTCGCCGCCGTGTAGTGGGCGCGCAGCGGGATGCCGACGACGGCGGCGCGAGAGCCGACGGTGATGATCGAGGAACCCTCCTTCAGCAGCGGCAGCGCCTTCTGGATCACCAGGAAGGGCGCGGTCAGATTGGTGTCGATCACCCGCCGCCACTCCTCCAGCGGAAGCTCCGCGAACGGCACATGACTGATCACCCCGGCGTTGTTGACCAGCACGTCCAGCGCGCCGAGCCGCGCCTCCGTCTCGTCGACGAGCCGCGCCACGGCCTCCGGGTCGCTGACGTCCGCCTTGAGGACGTGGTGGTCGCCGCCGATGGCGGCGAGTTCCTTGACCAGGGCCTCGACCGCCTCCCCGTCGCTGCGGTAGCAGGTGACGACCTTGGCGCCGGCCCGCGCGAACGCCAGGACGATGCCGCGGCCGATCCCGCGGGTGCCGCCGGTGACGAGCACCCTCTTTCCGGTCAGATCGACGTCCATGGTGATGCCTTTCTCGTGATGGTCGGTGCGGGGTCGTCGGACGCCGTACGGCGCCCGGTCACGGGACGGGACGGCACTCCAGGACCGTCCACCGGCCCTGGACGGGCTCGTTGACCAGGTCGAAGCCGGCGGCGGTGAGCAGCTCCCGCCACTCGGGCAGGGTCCGCTCACGCCCGCCGAAGCGGAGCATCATGTCGAGATCGAGGAACTTGCCCTGGTCCCACTGGCTCGGCGGGGCCAGCACATGGTCGAGGACGATCAGCCGTGCCTCGGGCCGGTCCCCGATCGCGGTACGGACGCCTCGCAGGATGCGTACGGCGTCCTCGGCACCCCAGTCGTGCAGGACCTGCTTGAGCAGATAGGCGTCGCAGCCGGCGGGCAGCGGCCCGAAGAAGTCACCGGGCACCACCTCGACCCGGTCGGCGACGCCCGCCTCGGCGAGGTGCTCGGGCGCCCCGGCGACCACGGAGGGCTGGTCGAACAGCAGACCGCGGGCCCCCGGCACGTTCTGCAGAACGGCACCGAGGAAGTACCCGCGACCGCCCCCGATGTCCGCGATGCTGGCGAAGCGCGTGAAGTCGTACTGCGACAGGAACAGATGCGTGGTCGAGCGGCTCATCTGGGTCATCGCCCGGTCGAACAGACCGCCCGCCTCCGGATGGCCCCCGAGGTACGCGAAGAAGCCCTGCCCGAAGACATGCTCGAACGACGGTTCCCCGGTGCGGACCGTGTGCAGGATCTCGCCGTACGGCAGGCGCACCGACTCGGAGCTGTTGTACAGGACCAGGTCGCGCACGCTGAACGGGATGTCGCTGCGCAGGCCCACCGTGAGGTCCGTCTCGGCGAAGCGCCTGCCGGGCTCCTCGGCGACCACCCCGAACGCCGCGGCACAGCGCAGCACCCGGTACAGGGAGTCGGCATGGGAGCCGGTCTTCTCGGCGAGCCGCTCCACCTCCAGCGGCCCGTCGGCGAGATGGTCGGCGATCCGCAGTTCCGCCAGTACGTACAGCACCTCGGAGACCCGCCGCCCGTTGGTCAGCAGGACGAGCCGTACCGGGGCGGGAAGCGACTCCGGATCGGGAGGGCCACCGGTCATGGGTGCCACGCTCATGGGCGATCAGCCCTTTCTGAGAGGCCGTTGACGGACCCCGGGAGGTCCTTCGGGAGGGATGTCAGAGGAGGGTGCCGGTGACGGCGACGAGCACCGCGAGGGAGCACACGACCAGCGCGGTCCGCACCCGGTTCCAGTTGCTCCACCGCACCCGCGGGTCGAGCTGCTCCCAGTTCGCGGGCAGCCGGCCGGGGTCCACCGTGGCGATCCAGCGGTTGATCGGCACGTTCTTGGTCAGCGAGACGACGATCGCGCCGACCAGCAGCAGCGCGGAGAGAGTGAACAGGGTGCTCGCGCGCGCCGTGGGCGCCGCGAAGGCCAGCGCCACGTCGCACAGCAGCGCGGTGAGCATGCACGCGGGCATGAACGGGTCGAACCGGGTCACCATGAACTGGTGCGTGGGCACGTACCGTTCCGTCGGCAGGGACAGCAGCAGTGGTGCCCCGCCCAGGACCGCGATCATCATCCCGCCCGCCGCGAGGCCGTTGCCCATCAGGGCGAAGGGGAGCAGCACGCGTACGACGCCCACGATCAGTCCCGCCGCCACGTGTAGAACGGCTGCGCCATCGCGTCCTTGGGCTCCGCCCAGGCCGGGTCGTAGGGGTGCATGTACTGCGCCAGCTTCTCGTGGATGTCCTGGTAGAGCGGGTGGCTGCGGGCCTTGTAGAGGTCCGGCTGGATGTCCTGGTCCGACTCCACGAGGTGGAAGTACAGATCGTGGAAACGGAACAGGGTGCGCCGCCTGGCGCCGATGAGGCGCGGCAGATCCGACGCGTCCGACTCGGCGAATATCTTCGCCACCGCGGGGGCGTCGGCCGGGTCCATACGGGCGACGATGAGCGTCCGGTCGATGTGTTCCATGGGCGGTCTCCCTCTCCAGGCCCGCGGCGTCGGTCGGCGACCGGTCCCCCGGAGCGCCGTGGCCGGCGGGCCGCGCGGTCAAGGCGCGAGGCCCCGGCTGTGGTCGGGCGCCATCGTGACAACGCGAAGTCCAAGGGTTCTCAAGACCGTCTGAAGCGACTCGCAGGGCTTGACGGCTGTGGGGGTGGGGGCCTGGGGGGGTGGGGGGTGTGGCTCGGGTGCCAGGCGGTGTGTTGATGGCGCCCCCGCGCCCGACCCACAGGCTCCTGACCGCCCCCCGGACCGCCTCTGGGTGTGCGCACGGCCGGGCTGCGCCCATGCTGCGCCCCAGCCGTCTTCGCCGTCAGCCGATCGGCTTTGCCGTCGTTCGGCGTCAATGCCGACAGCACGCCGCCCAAGCCGTCATCCCACCGCCCAAGCCGTCCTCCGACCGTCCGGGCCATCCCTCGACCGTTCTGGTTGCCCCGGACGCCAGGCCGCTGCCGCGTCGGGGCGGCGAGTGGCCGACGACCTCAGCCCGGCTGTCCGACCGCCCCTAGGCCGTCCTGCGGCCGTCGTCGACACCCCTCGATCGTCGATACCGTCCTTCAGGCGGGGTGAGTCATCCCGTAACCGTCCACGTCGTCTCCCAGCCGTCCGACCAGACGCAACGGCTGTCCCTGTCGCCGCCTCTCGACTGCCCTCGGCTGCCCTCGCGGACGTCCCATCCCTTCCGGCCGCGTGGGCCGTTCCCCGGCCGTCGTGGCGGTTCGTCGATCGCTTTGGCCGGCCATAAGGCGTCTTTGCCGTGCGCCACCCGGCAAAGGCGTCGCTCGATCGTCCTGGCCATCCCTCAACCGTCTGACACAACCCCGAGCCGTCTGGCCCATGCCTCAGCCGTCTGGCCCATGCCCCAGCCGTCTGACGCATCGCCCAGCCGTCTGGCCCATCTCCCAGCCGTCTGGCCCCCAGCCGTCTGACCGCTTCGCGTCCCCGGGCCGAGTCCCGCTGTCTCGCCCCCGCCTTCGCCGTGGCGCGGCTGTCTTGGCCACGCGTCGATCGGGATTGCCGTCGTCGAACCGCCATCGGCAACCAATGGCCGTCTAAGCCATCCGCATACCGTCCATGGCGCATCCCGTAACCGTCCCGCCGTCCTCCGGCCTCGCGGCCGGGGCCGGCAGTCCCTGGCGGCTCCCGAGCGCCTTCGGCCGTGCACTCGCCGTCTTCGCCGCCCGCGGATCGCTTTTGCCGTAACTGCCATGGCAATGGCGACTCAGCTGCCGCATTCACGTCTTCCCACCGGCGCAGCCGGTCCTCAACCGTCCAAGCCGTCTCCCAGCCACCCGCCTGCGTCCCCGACCGTCTCGTCGTCCTTCGGTCTCCCCAGCCGGCAAGGTGCCCTCGCCGCTCGGCAAGGCCCCGCGGGGCCCCGGTGTTCCGGAGCGGAGTGGCTCGGCTTCAGACGTTTCCGATCGGGCGTGGACCGGGCGGCTGCACGATCCGTCACAGACAAGCCCACCGGCGGACAGGGAGCGTCATGGCTTTCATCGCGATCAGCTACAAGGTCCGGACGGGCCACGAGGAGGAGATCGCCGACATCTTCTCCGAGCGGAACTTCAAGCGGGCCGACTCCGCCGAGTACCGCGACGAACAGGGCCGGGCGGCCGGCCGCAACGTCTCCACCGGGCTGTTCATCCGGGGCGAGTTCATGACCCGGGTGGTGCAGTTCGAGGGCGACCTGCGGCAGATCGGTCCGCACATGGGTGCCCAGGAGGGCGTGAAGGAGGCGGAGCGCCGGCTCTCGCCGTATCTCCAGGAGCCGCGCGACACACAGACCGTGGAGGGGTTCCGGGAGTACTTCCAGAACGCCCTGATGCAGTGCGTCTTCCAGGAGGCCCGGGCCGAGCGCTCGGCGCAGCTGGCCGCGTGGACCTACCGCGTCACCCCCGGCCGGGACGACGCGCTCGGTGAGGTCTTCGAGAAGGCCCAGGGCACGCTCTTCGACGGAACCGCCGGTCCGCTGCTCGCGTCGGCCGCCTTCGTCAAGGACGACTACCTGGTGTGGGCGGTGCAGTACGAGGGCGAACTCGGCCCCGTGGTGGAGCAGTTGACCAAGAGCGGCATCGCCGCACAGACCCAGGAGGGCCTGCTGCCGTACCTCGCCGACCGGCGGGACGCGACGGGGCCCGAGGAGTTCGGCGCCGCAACCATGCGGCGCCTGCAGATGCTCTCCGCGGACGTCTCATAAGGACCCGCGGCCCGAGCGTCCCGACCGCCCGTCGCAGGGAACCACGGCGACGGGCGGTGGGCTGTGCTGTGCGCGGCCGGGGGGCCTCACGGTGTCACAGAGCGAGCCTGACCCCGTACTCGGTGAGCCACAGGTGCAGTTGCAGGGCCATCTCGATGTTCGTGCGGGTCAGCCAGTGCGCCCCGCCGCGCGCCTCGGCCGCCGCCGCCCGGGCGGCCACCGGGTCCAGCAGCGGCGCCACGGGCGAGCCCGGATCGTCCAGCACCCGGGTCAGCTCGCGCCGCAGCACATGGGTGTACGCGGGGTCCTGGTTCACCGGGAACGGGCTCTTCCGGCGCTCCACCACCGACCTGGGCAGCAACTCGCCCACCGCGGACCGCAGCAGGCTCTTCTCCCGCCCGTCGCAGGTCTTCAGCTCCCACGGCACGTTGAAGAGATACTCCGCCAGCCGGTGATCGCAGAACGGCATCCGCACCTGAAGACCGGCGGCCCGGCCGAGCCGGTCGTCGCGGTCCAGGAGCCGGGGCAGCCACCGTACGAGGTACAGATGGCAGACCTCCCGCAGCCGCCGGTCGCGGTCGTTCTCGCCGTCCAGCCGGGGCACTTCGGCCACGGCCTGGCGGTAGCGGTCGGCCCCGTAGGCGGGCAGGTCCAGTTTCCCCAGCAGTCCCCGGTCGAAGAGGCCGAGGCCGAGCCCGTGCCGGGACGCCTCGTGGGAGCGCTCGTACGCCACCCACGGGAACTGCTCGGGGCCCGCCGCCTCCGGCTCGCTCATCCCGGTGAAGCCGCCGAAGATCTCGTCGGCGCCCTCGCCCGAGAGCGCGACGGGGGAGTGCTCCCGGGCCGCGCGGAAGATGAGCAGCCCGGCCACGTCCATCTCGGCGAACGGGGTCGGCCGGTCCTGGGCCAGCAGCACCGCCCTGCGCAGCCGCGGATCGAGCAGGTCCGCCGTGCCGAGCACGACATCGGTGTGGTCGGAGCCGATATGGCGGGCGACCTCGGCCGCGTACGGGGCGTCCGGGGTGGTGCGAACGTTGTCCGGGCGGAAGTTCTCCGCATAGCCGATGAACGTCGCGGTCGCGGTGCGCAGCCGGCCCCGGTCCCCCAGGGCACGGGCGGCGAGTGCGGTGATCGCACCGGAGTCCAGTCCGCCGGAGAGCAGCGAGACCGGGAGGATGTCGCCCGAGACGGCCCGGCCGACGTTGTCGGCGAGCAGGGAGCGGACCGTGGCGACCGTGGTCTCCGGGTCGTCGGTGTGAGGGCGGGCCCGGAGCGCCCAGTACGGCCGCTCGACGACCCCTCCTCCGGTCGCGTCGAGCAGATGGCCCGGCCGCACCTCGGCGATGCCCCGGAAGACGCTCGCGCCCGGCGTCTTGGCCTGGGAGAACAGCTCGCGCAGCCCGTCGGCGTCGAGGACCGGCTCCAGCAGGGAGCCCGCGAGGAGCGCCTTGGGCTCCGAGGCGAAGTACACCGTGCCGTTCAGCCGGGCGTAGTGCAGCGGGCGTACGCCGAGCCGGTCGCGGACCAGCAGCAGGCGGTCGCGCCGGAAGTCGAACACGGCGAACGCGAACGCGCCGTCGAGGTGCGCGGCACAGTCGTCGCCCCAGACCAGATAGGCGTGCAGCGCGGCCTCCGCGTCGGTGCCGTGGCGCGGGCGGTGGCCGTGCGAGGCGAGCGTGGCACGCAGCGGGGCGATGTCGTGGAGAACCCCGTCGAAGACGACGGCCACGTCCGGGCCGTCGCCCTCGACGGCCGCGGCCGCCCGCTGTTCGGCCGTGCCGCCGGGCGCGGCGGCGGACGCCGCGCGCGTCCCGCGCCAGGTGTGGAGCTCGGCGGGGACGTCCCGGCTCGTGGTGTCGGCCATCGCGTCCAGCACCGACCGGGTGTGTCCGGGGCCGGAGCCGAAGCCGATCCAGCCGGCGATACCGCTCATGCGGAACTCCTTGTCGCGAGAGGCCTGGTGGGATGCCCGCCCCGGGGAGGGCCCGGCGGACGGCCGGTCCTGCGACCCGAGGCGGGCGATACCCGCACAGTGTGGATTCGGCCCCTGGGAGGCGGGTCGAGCACGTCTGAACGAGACGTGGGGCGTGGGGCTGCGGCCGGCACGCGTGCGGCGGGTTCCGGTTCACGACGTCCCCCGCGGGCGACGGGCCGCGGGCCGCGCACTCGCCCGGCTCTCAGACGTTCTCGATTCCTGCACCACCGGCCCCGGCCACGCTGTGGGCACATCGGTCCGTACGGAGAGGTGTCCGTCCATGGTGTCGACTTCCGCTCACGCGCCGAACCGCCCCGCACCGCACGGCATCCCGCACCACCGGGTCGCCGCGATCGGCGCCGGCCCGGCCAACCTGAGCCTCGCGGCCCTGGCCGAGGACGTCCTGCCGGACGACGTGGTGCTCTTCGACCGGCGCCCGGCCCATGCCTGGCACCCCGGTCTGATGCACCCGGGGGTCCGTCTCCAGACCTCGTGGATCAAGGACCTGACCACCCTGGTCGACCCCCGCAACCGTCTGTCCTTCCTGAACTACCTGGTCACCACCGGCCGCGTCTACGCCTTCCTGAACGCGCAGTTCGACGCCATCCCGCGGCTGGAGTACGACCGCTATCTGTCCTGGGCCGCCGAGCAGTTGACGAACATCCGCTACGGCGTGGACATCAGGGACGTCCGGTTCGCCGGGGCGGGCGAGGGATTCGTGCTGTACGACGCCGACGGCCCGGTCGCCACGAGCGACCACCTCGTCGTCGGCACCGGCACCCGGCCCCATGTCCCCGACTGCTTCCGGGACCGTCCCATCCCCGGGGTGCTGCTCGCGGAGGAGATCGGCGAGCACTTCGAGACCTGCCGCTGCGCCCCGTACGAGCCCGCCGTCGTCGTCGGCGGGGGCCAGACCGGTGCCGAGGCGGTCCTCGCGCTGCTCAGCTACGGACTGCGGGAGATCCGCTGGATCGGCCGCCGCCCCTGGTTCGCGCCGCTCGACGACTCGCCGCCCGCCAACGACTTCTTCCGGCCGGCCTATCTGCGCCACTTCCAGGCCCTCCCCGGCCAGGTCCGCGAGCGGTACGTCGCCGAGCAGATCCTCACCAGCGACGGTGTGTCGATGTCCACCCTGCAGGAGCTCTACCAGGCCAACTACGAGACCTGGCTGAGCGAGGGCCGGTCCCCGGTGATGATGCTGCCCGGGCGGGACGTCGTGGAGGCCGGGCACCAGGACGACCTGGTCGTGCTGCGCTGCCGCCGGGCGGCCGGCGGGCACGAGCGGCACACCGCCCGCCATGTCGTCCTCGCCACCGGGCGCCGCCCCGCACCGCTGCCCCTCGCACCGGACGTCCTCGACCTGGAGCCCGGCGAGGAGCCGTACGTCGAGGCCGACTACTCGCTGCGCTGGAAGCACGCCGACCGCCACAAGGTCTTCGTGCAGAACCGCGCCCAGTCCAGCCATGGAGTGGCCGACCCGAACCTCAGCCTGCTGTCGGTGCGCAGCGCGGCCATCCTCAACTCCCTGCTGGAACGCGAGGCGTTCCCCATCCGCGACGAGCAGGTGCAGACGCTCTGGGCGTGAAGGCCGCACGCCCCGACGCCCACGCACGACCCTCCCGAGCCCTCAACACCCCTTGGAGGAACAGCAGATGCAGGACGAACGGACTCAGGTCCTCGTCGTCGGCGGGGGCATGGTCGGCCTGTCGGCCGCGGTGTTCCTGGCCTGGCACGGGGTGCGGCCCCTGCTCGTGGAACGGCACGCCGAGACCCTGATCCACCCCCGGGCCCGCGGGATCAACGCCCGATCCGTCGAGCTGTTCCGCCAAGTCGGCCTGGAAAAGGCTCTGTTCGCCCAGCGCGGCGAGGGCATCGTCGCATCCGACGAGGACTCCTCCCGGATGCTCGTCGCCGAGTCCCTCGCCAGCCACGACCACGACTTCGTGGACCTGGCGACCGGCGAGGCGGAGGGCGCGAGCCCCTGCGAGTGGTGCCCCATCGACCAGGACCGGCTGGAAGTCGCGCTGCACGGCCGGGCCGCCGAACTGGGCGCCGTGATCCGCTTCAACACCGAGTGCGAGGAGCTGATCCAGGACGCCGACGGCGTCACGGCCGTGCTGCACGACCGCGGCACCGGCGAGCGCCGTACCGTACGCGCCGCGTACGCGATCGCCGCCGACGGCCAGCGCAGCCCGATGCGGCACGCGCTCGGCATCCCCGTCGAAGGCCCGGGCATCCTGCTGCACACCCTGTCCATGGTCGTCGAGGCCGACATCGACGCGGTCCTGGGCGGCCGGCGCTTCGGCTTCGCCTACCTCGACAAGCCCGAAAAGGGCTCGGTCGTCTTCCCGCACGACGGCGTCAGGCGCTGGTGCTTCGGCGTGCCCTACCACCCCGACCGGGGGGAGACCGTCGAGGACTACCCCGAGGAGCGCTGTCTGGAACTGTTCCGCCAGGCCGTGGGTCTTCCGGACCTGACCGGCCGGCTCATCCCCCAACTGCCCAGCGACGGAACCACGGTGCTGCCCTTCGTCATCGGCGCGCACTGTGCCGAGCGCTTCGCCGAGGGGCGGGTCTTCCTGGCCGGCGACGCCGCCCGGATCGTGCCCCCGACCGGCGCGTTCGGCGGCAGCACCGGCATCCAGGACGCCCACAACCTCGCCTGGAAGCTGGCCGCCGTGCTGCGCGGCGACGCGGGCGAGGACCTCCTCGCCTCCTACGACGCCGAGCGCCGGCCGGTCTCGGAGTTCACCATGGAACAGGCCATGGCGCAGATGGTGGGCCGCACCGGCAACAAGGCGGCCGACATCGGCGGCGTCCAGGTCCACGACTGGTGGTCGGTGATCCTCGGCTACCGGTACCGCTCGGCAGCCGTCCTCCCCGAGGACGACGACGACCGCCCCGCCTACCCGCCGCATCTGCTCACCGCACTGCCCGGCACCCGGGCCCCGCATCTGGCGCTGGAGCGCGCCGGCGAGACCGTCTCCACCCTCGATCTGTACGGCCCGCGCTTCACCCTGGTCGCCGGAGCGGCGGGCGAGGCCTGGGAAGCCGCGGCGGCCCGGGCCCGCGAGACCCTCGGCGTCGACCTCGATCTGTACCGGGTGGGCACGGACGTCCAGGACCCCGTCGGTCACTGGGCCGGCCGGCACGGCGTCAAGGAGGACGGCGCCGTACTGGTGCGCCCCGACGGATTCGTCGCCTGGCGCGGCACGGACGCCACCGACGCGGACGACCGGCTCACCGACGCACTGTCCCGGGTGCTGGCCGTCAACCGATAGCCGGCGCCCCACCGAAGAGCACACCCGGCACACCCGTCACCCCTCCCCCCGACTCCCAAGGAGATTCGCCATGTCCGACCTGGCCACACGGTTCGCGGCACTCGTCACGTTCGTCGACACCACCCCCAAGGACGACCTGGAGAAGCTGCTCGCCGAGCGGCCCGGCGGCGTCGCCGCGGCCCTCGACACCGTCTACGAGAAGCTGGCCTCCACCTTCAACCCCGCCAAGGCGGGCGGCGAGAAGGGCACCTTCCAGTACGAGGTGGCCACCGCCGAGGGGACCAAGGAGTACTACCTGCACGTCGAGAACGACACCTGCGCCGTCGGGCACGGGGTCCGGGAGGGCGCCGACGTCGTCATCGGCATCAAGCTGGTCGACATGCTGTACCTGGCCACCGGGAAGCTCAGCGGCCAGAAGGCGTTCATCACCGGCAAGCTGAAGCTGCGCGGCAACGCGTTCTTCGGTATGAAGCAGGGCGAGTGGTTCGACTGATGCTGCGCACCGAACTCGAGTCCGCAGCCGCCCCGTTGCTGGAGAAGGTCAAGGACCACCCGTTCTTCGCCGGGCTCCGGGACGGCACGCTGGACGGGGCCGCGCTGCTCCACTTCGCGCGCCAGGACGCCGACTTCCTGCTGCCGGCCTACGGCCGCGCCCTCGCCCGCACCGCCGCCCTCGCCCATGACAACGCGCATGCGATGGTGCTGGCCCGGATGGCGGTGGGCACCCTGGAGGCCCGCCAGGCCATGGCGATGGGCTACGACATCATGGCGGCCCAGCTCGGTGCCGGGGACGACTCCTGGCGCACGGCACCGGCCGACCCGGTCACCCACGCCTACACCTCGTTCTTCTCGTCGGCCGCCGCGAGCTCGCTCGCCGAGGCGATCGGGGCCCTGCTGCCCTGCTCCTGGTTCTATCTGAGCATCGCCGACGACCTGAAGGAACGGTACGACCCCACCGCCCGCTACGCGGACTGGGTCAAGGCCCTGCACCCCGGCGACGACTACCGCGATGTGCTGGAGGAGTTCCTGACCGTCGTCGACGAGGTGGGCGAGCGGATCTCGGCGGACGACCGGGACCGTCTGACAGGGACCTTCCTCACCGCCGCGCGCTACGAGTGGTCCTTCCTCGACGCGGCACTGCACCGACTCGACTGGCCCGTCTGACCGTCCGGCTCCCGGGCCGCCCTACTCGCAGATCGGAGGGGCGCATGCGCCTAGGACTCAATCTCACCAACTTCAGCTGGCCCGGCTCCCCGGAGAACCTCGGACCGGTGCTCGGGCGGATCGCCCGCACCGCCGAGGAGGTCGGGTTCGACAGCTTCTGGGTGATGGACCACTTCTTCCAGACCCCGCTCAACCGCGGGCCCCAGGGCGCCTGCCCGGAGGCGTACGCGACCCTCGGCTTCGTCGCCGGGCAGACCTCCCGCATCCGCCTCGGCACCCTGGTGACGGGCGTCGTCAACCGGCAC
The DNA here is from genome assembly GCF_042896945.1 of Streptomyces sp. NPDC001222. NCBI lineage: Bacteria > Bacillati > Actinomycetota > Actinomycetes > Kitasatosporales > Streptomycetaceae > Streptomyces > Streptomyces sp. NPDC001222. Next base: position 6,652 of record NZ_JBIAXT010000013.1, on the reverse strand, counting down.
CCCGGGGTGCTCGTGAAGACCGTCAGCACCCTCGACGCGCTGTCCGGCGGCCGGATGTACTTCGGCATCGGGGCCGCCTGGTTCGAGGAGGAGCAGCGCGGCCTCGGCATCCCCGTCGTGCCGAAGGCGGAGCGTTTCGAACGCCTGGAGGAGGCCGTTCTGATCGCGAAGCGCATGTGGGCGGGCACCACCGAGCCTTACGAGGGCCGGCACTACCGTCTGGAGCGGCCCCTGAACGAGCCGAACTCCCCGCAGCGCCCGCACCCGCCGATCCTGATCGGCGGGCAGGGCCCGAAGAAGACCTTCGGGCTGGTGGCGCGGTACGCCGACGCCTGCAACGTCTACGAGCTTCCCGACCCGGACATGATCCGCGAGAAGCTGGCCAAGCTGCCGCCGCAGCACCCGATGCGCCGCAACGCGCACATCAAGCCGACCGAGGTGATCCGCAAGCAGTTCGCGGTGCTGCGCGAGCGGTGCGAGGAGGTGGGCCGGCCGTACGGCGAGATCGAGAAGACCACGCTGGGTACGGGCGCGCTGACCAACGACGGCGCCGACGGCTCGTACACCGTCAAGGGTGCGATCGAACGGTTCCACCAGCTCGCGGAGCTGGGGGTCGACCACGCGATCGTGGAACCGCCGAACCCGGCGGAGGAGGGCGCGCTCGACCTGTGGGCCGAGGTGGTGCCCGAGATCGCGAAGATCGTCCCGGCGGGGCGGTAGCGGCACCCGACGGGAACCGGGGCCGGAGCGTGCGCCGCACGCTCCGGCCCCGGTCGTGTCAGGACTCGGGAACCACCCTCGGTGTCAGGACCCGGGCATCTCGCCCTCGGCGTCGGGACGGCGCCGGCCGATCCGGCGGCGGAGCGCCGCGCCCCACCGGTCCATCCTCTCCCGGCCCACACCCAGGTAGCGCAGTACTCCCAGCAGCAGGAGCAGCAGAGCGAGTGTCACGGCAGAGCCTCCCTCGGTATCTGCGTCGTCGAAAGTCGTCGAAAGTCTTCGGAAGTCACATGAAGCTGCCGGGAACTGACGGGAACTGCCGGAAGCCGTCAGAACTCGCCGCTGATCGTCGAGGCCAGATAGCCGTCCAGGTCCGGTGTCCCCGGCTGCACCACATGCCGTACCCAGGCGTCCCGCTCGTGCGCCATCGCGACCATCTCCCAGATGCACGCGGTGGCGCCGTGGGGCGCCGGCTGCCAGTCGGCCGGGTCGTCCCAGGTCGACAGCCAGGTCCGGGTGTGCAGGATGACCTTGTTGCGGCTCCACCAGCCGACGACCGCATAGCAGCCGTCGGGATCCTCGTGCAGCACGCTGTAGCCGTACGCGAGCGCGTCGCCGTACGCCTCGGGCAGCGTCCGCTCCACCGCGGCGCGCGCCGCCTGAACCACCTCCTCGGGCGGGGCCGGCCGGGTGGCCGAGATCCCGTATCGCTTGACCGTCCAGCCCCGTACACGGTCGGGCGCGTAGGCCACCGTGCGGCGGGGCGCGTACACCAGCGGAACTTCTCCCACAGCCATGGCCCGCAGGGTAGGCGGCGCTTCTCAGGACCCGCTGGTGACGGCCACAAGTCCGGCCGCGCCGACCATGAGCCGCCTTCGAGATGCACACCAGCGCGCTGGGCCACGATGAGCGCGTCCACCGACAAAGAGCGCGTCCACCGACAAAGGGATGGTGCGAAGTGCGCAGGCTGAGCAGCGAATCCGCGGTTCTCACCGACGAGTACGCGATACGGATCGGACGGTGGAGCCAGTACGCGGGCAGCGAGGCGCTGCCCTTCGGCGCGATGTGGTGCGTCGTACCGCCCGGCGGCAGCAGCGCCCCGGACCACCACCCGGAGGTCGAACTCGCCGTCGTCGTCGGCGGACGGGCGGCCTTCGCCGTCGAGGGCGGGGAGCCGGAGCCCACCCCGGTGGGCACGGCCGTCCTGCTCGACCCCGAGGAGCGGCACGTCATCCACAATCTGTCCGACACCGAGCCGGTGACGCTGCTGAGCATCTACTGGCTTCCCGAGGACCCGGAAGCCGCGACCGCCGGGGATGCCGAGGTGGCCCGTGAGGCCCGCTGACGACGCGCGGGGACCGGTCGCCGTGCTGAGCCCGCCGCCCACTCCGAACGGCCCGCTGCACCTCGGCCATCTCTCCGGGCCCTACCTCGCCGCCGACATCGCCACCCGGGCGGCCCGCGCCCGGGGCGAACGGGTGCTGGCCGTGTGCGGGACCGACGACCACCAGAACTACGTCGTCACCAAGGCCGAGCAGCTGGGCCGCAAGCCCGACGAAGTGGTCGACGAATACCGGGAGTTGATCCGGAAGGCGTTCTCCCTGGCCGGCATAGGCCACGACGTGTTCACCGCGCCGCGCGCCGACGCCGGGTACCGGGCAGCGGTCCTGCGGTTCTTGGAGGAGTTGCGCGAGAGCGGTCTCGTCCGGGACGGCGCCTGGACCATGGCGGTGTGCGACGCCTGCCGGCGCACCCTGCACCACGCCTATGCGACCGGCGGCTGCCCGTCCTGCGGCGCGGCGATGGGCGGCGGCACCTGCGAGGGCTGCGGGTGCTTCACGACCGCCGCCGGACTCGCCGACCTGCGTTGCGCCGGCTGCGGGAGCGTCCCGCGCCGGGTGCGCCACCACGGGCCCGTGTTCGCGCTGGCCCCGTACCGGGAGGCGCTGACCGAGATCTGGTCCCGGGCGCACATCCCGCCCCGGGTGCGCGCCCTGCTGGCCCGGCTGCTGGAGCAGGGACTGCCGGACGTGCCGGTCAGCTACCCCACGGACTGGGGCATCGAGACTTCCGACGGCACCGAACGGCTCGACGTCTGGTTCGAAATGGGACTGGCCTACCTGTATGTGATCGGCCGTCACCTCGATCCGCATGCCGTGAGCCTGGCGGACCACGCCCGGGCCTTCGCCGGACTCGGCGCCCTGTGGTCCTTCCTGGGCCTCGACAACGCCTTCTACTACGCGGTGCTGTTCCCGGCGCTGGCCTCGGCTGTCGGCGTGCCCCGCGACAAGGCGCTCACCGGGCTCGTGGTCAACGAGTTCTACCGGCTGGACGGGCGGAAGTTCTCCACCAGCCGCGGCCACGCCGTCTGGGCGCACGAGACGCTCGCCGAGCGGGATCCGCGCGCCGTCCGGCTCTTCCTGTCCTGGGACCGCCCGGCCCCGCATGCCAGCAACTTCACCGCCGACGCCTTCGAGGCGAACGTACGACGCTGGCCGCTGGGCGCGACCGGGGCCGGTACCGGCGGTCCCCGCCAGGACCTCGCGCTCGTACGCGCCGAGCTGGACCGGGCCGAACAGGCCCTGTGCTGGGAGTCCTTCGACCCGGCTCTCGCCGCCCGCTGTCTGCTGCCCGCGGCGCTGGACACCGGGCACGCACGGGCGCAGCAGCTGCTGGGTCTTCTCACCGGCCGCTGCGGCGGCCCCGGGCGCTGAGGGAGAGCCGATGCGGATCTGTGTCGTCGGTACGGGCATCGCGGGCACCCTGCTGGCCTGGCATCTGCTGCGGGCCGACCCGAAGAGCGAGGTGGAGCTGCTGGCCGCGCCCGGTGAGCTGCCCGGCGAGGCCACCGCGGCCTCCGGTGGCCTGGTGCGCGGCTACGAACCCGACCCCGCCGCCTGCCTGCTCGCCTGCGAGAGTCTGGCCGAGCTGCGCTCCGACCCCCGGCTCGCCCGGTGGGCGGAGTACCGCGAGGGGGCCTCGGTGTACGCGCATGACGGGCGGGAGGTCCCGCAGCCGGTCGAGCAACTGGCCCTGATCGACAAGTATGTGCCGGGCTCCGCGGAACTCGCCGACGCTGCGGCCCTGGACCGTGACCACGGCATCGTCGTCCCGGAGTACGCCTACGCGGTCGTCGAGCGGTCCGCAGGTCACATCCGCCCGGCCCGGCTGCGGGAGGCGGTCGGCCGCGATGTGCTCGACCGCGGCGGCACCCTCGTCACCGGGCTGGTCCACCGTGTCGTGCCGTCCCCCGACGGAGGAGTGGCGGTCGACTGCCCCGACGCCGAGCGCCGCTTCGACAGGGTGGTCCTGGCGACGGGCTGGCGCACCGGCGCCCTGCTGCACCGCAGCGCGCTGCCCGCCGACGAGCTGCGTGTCAAGCTCATCCAGTACGACCTGTACACCGTCGCGGGCCGTCGGCCGCCGGGCTTCGTCGACGAGACGAGCGGCCTGTACGGGCGGCCGGAGGGCGCCGACGGCATGCTGCTCGGCGTGCCGAGCGACAGCTGGGACGAGGAGGCGGAGCGGCTGCGCGACTCGCCCGCACAGCGCGCCCGGGCCGAGGGGCACGCCGCGACGCGGCTCCCGGGCCTCGGGCTGGTCGCCCACCGGCGCGGCGTCGTGGCCGCCGACGCCTACTCCGCCTCGGGGCTGCTGGGGCTGCGGCCCACCGCCCTGCCGTCGCTGTTCACCTTCACCGGCGGCAGCGGCGGCGCCGCCAAGTCCGCGCTCGCCGCGGCCAGGCGGGCGGCCGTAGCGCTGCTCGACGGCCCGCTTCACGACTGCCCGCCCGCCCCGTCAGGACGCCAACCCCAGTGAGGAGTCGCCATGGCCCGCGCCGCGCGCCGTACCCTGGCCGGCATCTGCCCGGACCGGGTGATCAACCCGGACCATCCCCGATACGACGCCACGCGTCTGCTCTTCAACGGCATGTACGACCGCCGTCCCGCGCTGATCGTGCTGCCCCGCACCTCCGGTGAGCTCCAGGACGTGGTGCGTGCCGCACGCGACACGGGGCTGCCCGTGGCGGTGCGCGGCGCCGGCCACAACATCGCCGGTTCCGGCGGGGTGGAGGACGGTCTGGTGATCGACCTCAGGCTGCTGGACCGGGTCGAGCTCGACCTCGGCACCCGGACCGCGAGGGTCCAGGGCGGCGCCACCTGGGCGCAGTTCGACGCCACGGCCGCCCGGCACGGCCTCGCGGTCACCGGGGGCACGTTCGACACCACCGGCGTGGGCGGGCTGACCCTCGGCGGCGGGATCGGGCATCTGATGGGCAAGTACGGCCTGTCCTGCGACAACGTGCTGTCGTACGCCCTGACGACGGCCGAGGGCAGGCGGCTGACCGTGGACACCGAGTCCGACCCCGAACTGGACTGGGCGCTGCGCGGCGCCGGGCACAACTTCGGTGTCGTCGACGAGTTCACCTTCCGACTGCACCCCCTGGAGCGGGTGCACGGCGGCACCGTCGCCTACCCGCAGCACGAGATGACCGCCGCGGTGCGGCTGTTCCGGGAGCTGATGACCGAGGCGCCCGACGAACTGGTGTGCATCCTGCTGCTGGAGCGGTACGGACCGGCGCAGATCCCGGCCGCGGTGATGAGCGTCAGCTACTGCGGCACGGACCCCGAGTACATCGCCTCGCTGGAGAAGCGACTGCGCGGCCCCGAGGTGCTGGACTGGCAGATCCAGGAACGGCCGTACATCGCGATGCAGCAGATCCTGGGCCGGCTGCGGTACGGGCTGCGCCACTACTGGAGCGCGCGCTGCACCGACGAGCTGCCGGACGAGCTGGTGGAGACGCTCGTCCAGCGGTTCAAGGCGGGCAAGTGGCGCGGCGACTTCAATGACACCGTCTATCTGGAGGCGTTCCACGGTGCCGTGCGCCGGGAGCCCGAGCGGCCCTCGGCGGTCCCGTTCCGCACCGCCCGCTTCAATGTGACCGGCATGGCGATCTGGGAGCCGGACTGGGCCGACGAGGAGCAGATCGCCTGGGCGAAGTCGGTGTCGGCGGCGGCCGAGCCGTGGGCGGTGTCGGGCGACGGCTACATCAACTACGTGACGGACGGCGGGGCGGGCGGGGCCGGGGACCGGGCGGTGCGGACGTTCGGCGTCGAGGGCCACCGGCGGCTGACGGAGCTGAAGCGGCGGCTGGACCCGGACAATTTCTTCCGGTCCAACTACAACATCGAGCCCGCCCGATGACCGCGCCGGCCGGGGGAGCCCCGGACTACAACAACCGGTTCTTCGTCTCCAGCGCGGCCGAGACCGCGGGCCCCGACCACGAGGTGCCGGTGGGGCACTACCACCAGGCGGGGCCGATCGTGTGGGCCGAGTTCCGCGGCGGGAAGGTGCTCATCGGCCGGCTCGTCGGCACCTGCGACCCGGACGGCACGCTCCATCTGGCGTACTGCCAGGCGCTGGACGGCGGCACGGTGGTGGCGGGGGAGTGCACCAGCACACCCGAGTACCTCCCGGACGGCCGGATCCGGCTGCGGGAGGAGTGGCGGCGCCTCGATGCGGCGGGTTCGTCGGGCGTCTCGTACATCGAGGAAGTGACCGCAGCGCAGGGCTCCGCCATGGCGGAGACGGCCCTGTCCCCCTAGGGCCTGTCGTCAAACTCGCGTCGTCGCCCGGAGGGCGGCCCTGCGGCGTCAGGTGCGTGCTCTGTGGTACCCCCTGCTCGAAGAGCTTGGGCGAGTGCCGGGCGGAAGCCCTCGTACTGGATGTACGGGGGGTTTCGCCCGGCGCGGCGGTGGGGGCACCGCCCGCGCGAGCGAAGCGAGCGTGGGAGAGCGTGCATGACGTCGCGGGGCAGGCGGGAGTCTGACGACAGACCCTAGAAGGCTCATGAAGATCTTGGGGTTCTGGCCCCGTCGTGGGAGCGGCGGGGCCAGACTCGTTTTCGTGGTGATGGGGGAATGGGCCGGGG